>CAJQOB010000164.1 GCA_905479845.1 uncultured Flavobacteriales bacterium | reverse complement strand
TAACGTAGCATCCAGATTCGTATCCTTCACCTGTTAAAACTCCACCTTCTACGATGATGTTTGCTCCTTCAGCTTTTGCGCTTTCAAGTGCCTTCAAGTACATATCAACAGCATCTTTATCGATAAGCGGCCCAACGTGGTTGCTTTCATCTAAAGGATTACCAATTTTCAATTGAGGGTAAGCTCCAACGATAGCGTTCTTCACTGTATCGTAAACATCTTCATGGATGATCAAACGACGAGTTGATGTACAACGTTGTCCACATGTACCAACTGCACCAAATACCGCTCCTGGAACAACAATGTTCAAGTCCGCTGATGGTGTAATGATGATTGCGTTGTTTCCTCCAAGCTCCAACAATGAGCTACCCAAACGAGCTCCAACTGCTGCACTAACTGCTTTACCCATACGTGTAGAACCAGTTGCTGACACTAAAGGAACGCGTTTGTCATTCGACATCAATATTCCAAGGTCTGCACCACCGATAACCAATCCAGAAACTCCTTCAGGAACATCGTTCGCGTCGAATACTTCTTTCGTGATTTGTTGACAAGCAATTGCTGTTAATGGTGCTTTTTCAGATGGCTTCCAAACACACACATCTCCACAAACCCATGCAAGGGCAGTGTTCCAGTTCCAAACGGCTACTGGGAAGTTAAATGCTGAAATAATTCCAACTACTCCAAGTGGGTGATATTGCTCATACATTCTGTGTCCTGGACGTTCAGAGTGCATTGTTAAACCGTGTAACTGACGAGACAAACCAACTGCGAAGTCACAGATGTCGATCATCTCTTGAACTTCACCCAAACCTTCTTGCAATGATTTCCCCATTTCGTAAGAAACAAGCTCACCAAGTGGTTGTTTGTACTCTCTCAATTTTTCAGCAAGCTGACGAACTACCTCACCTCTATGCGGTGCAGGAACTTTTCTCCATGTTTTAAATGCTTCTTGCGCTTTCAAAACTACCGCTTCGTAATCCGCTTCAGTTGCAGCGTTTACAGAAGCAATTACGCTTCCATCTACAGGGGAAACTGAGTCTATTTTCTCTCCACGAGTGTTAAACCAATGACCACCTGTTGATGCTCCGTTATTTTCCTGCTCGATACTAAATTTGGCAAGGATATCTTTTATTCCTAGGTCTGTTAATACTTCAGCCATGAGATTATGTTGTTTAATAATTAATTTCAGGGCAAAATTACGTTAAATAATTGACATTGTCGAGGGTTTCTCTTTGATCAGAAACGGATGTTTTCTCTACATGTAACGAACCTTCATCGTTACACTTTTGTTAGATGATAGTGAGAATTTAAATTGACTGAATTTCGGCTTGCTCCAAGCAGTGTGATAATAATCTGAAAAGCCAAATCCCTCGTTCGGCATCACCCATCCATAGTCCATTTCTTTGTTTGAGTTTTCATCATCCAAAAGTGCCACACCGTAAGTTCCCGTTTTTAATCCTTTAATGGTGTAAGTAACCGTTTTGTTCTTTAAGGATTTCTTCGACACATAATACTGTTTGTAAGGCGTTTCGGCAGCAAATGTCTTTCCTGTTCGATACACTTGAAGTTGAATTCTTCCCTTCTTGTTCCTGATGTTGGTGATTTTAACGGTAATGTCATGTGACCCGTCCGAAGATGGTGACATTGAAAACGATCCAGATATGAATGGGATCAGTAGGAAAAAGATCCATTTACTCAAATTCATACTCTAAGATACATCCTTTGGAATAATTGCACTCACTTCTTGACTCTATTTTGTATTTTGTAAGCCAATCTACTGAAAACTAAACTGTGATTTCCAAAGAAGGAACCACTTATTACACGTTGTTAATTAATGCCTCGAATCGAGCTCAATACAGAAATAAATGCACCGATAAATGTGGTGTTTGACCTTTCTCGAAGCATTGATTTTCATATAAAATCTACGGAACAGACAGGAGAAAAAGCGGTTGCTGGAAAAACCAGTGGATTGATCGCGCTAAATGAGTCTGTTACTTGGAGAGCGAAGCACTTTGGTATTCAACAAAACCTTACTTCGAAGATTACTGTCATGAAAAGACCTGACATTTTCGTTGATGAAATGACCAAGGGTGCGTTCAAATCATTTTGCCATCAACATTTGTTTCTGGAAGAAAACAACAAAACCTTGCTCATTGACATTTTTGAGTTTGAAACTCCTCTTGGTTTTTTGGGAAAGATGGCGAACCGATTGTTCCTAAAAAGCTATATGGAACGTTTGCTCGTAGAGCGAAATGAGCTTCTGAAAAAAGTAGCGGAAAATGGAGTTTGGAAGGAGTTCATTTCTATTCCTCTCTAACCGTTCAACATAATTCAATTCCTTTCCTTCGGCTTTTTCCCAATCTTTAGGTTATGAAATCGATTTTATTTTTAGTGTTTTTGTCTGCAAGTTCTATTTCTTGGAGCCAAGCTGACTCTATTCGTACCGCCGAAGTACGAGCAACCATAGATCAACTGTTTGAGGGAATGAGGTCTGGTGACAGTACGCTCGTTCGCGAAGTTTTCCATGAGGATGCTAAAGCATATACAACGTTTAAAAAAGACAATGCCTTTCATCTATACGAGGGATTGATTGATGATTTCGTGGAAGCTGTCGGCACTCCGCACGACGAAGTATGGGACGAACGTATCTCAAACATTGTGATTAAAATTGACGATGGACTCGCCCAAGTATGGATGGATTACTCCTTTTATTTATGTGATGAGTTCAGTCATACAGGTGTGAACTGCATGTTGCTTGTCAATGTCGATGATCGTTGGCAAATCATCAACCTTGCTGATACTAGAAGGAAAAACTAAGCCTTATACCGTTTCCAAATCAACCATAATCCACTTGCTCCCAATGCTCCCATTGTCGTAGCAATCAGATAAACCCATAAGTGCTCCGTGTGACCTGAAACAACTGCTGGTGCAAAACTTCGCGCTGGATTCATACTTGCTCCTGTAATGGGGCCTGCGAAATACGCCTCAAGAAAAACAGTTCCTCCAATTGCGGCAGGCACTAAAAAGAGTGCTCCTTTCTTAAACCATCCCGATAAGAGTACAACTGCCATCAAGGCAAAGGTCAGCAAGAATTCAATGTAAAAACTTTCCCAAGCACTTCCAGAAGGTAATGATGCTCCCAAAAACTCATGTTCAGGCGCTAACAATCTCAATAATAAACTAGCTGCAACTCCACCTGAAATTTGAAGAGCCAAATACCCTAACAACTCGCGTTTAGGATGGGCCCTCAAGAAAAATAGAGAAATGGTTACTGCTGGGTTCATGTGCGCTCCAGAAAACTTACTGAAGAGAAAGATTCCTAATCCAACAGCGAAACCCCAAGACAAAGAAACGTCAAGATGGGTGAATGAACCACCGCTTTGATCCGCAAGAACCATTGATCCAGTTCCCAAAAAAATCATTACAAAGCTTGCGAAAAACTCCGCTACATAGCGATTCATAAGTAGGCTGATACGAATTCTTTACAATACGTTTTGATTTGATCTCGAACCGCAGCAAATACCGCTGCTACCTCCTCGTCAGTTCCAGTCGCTCCGTATGGATCTGGGAAATTGTTGTGAAACTTCACGGCATCTGAAGGGAAGTACGGACATTTTTCCTTTGCGCTATCACAAACTGTAATCACGTAATCGAAATGTTGACCTTCATATTCCAAAATGTTGTTAGAAGTGTGATTTGAAATATCCAAACCATCCGCTTTCATTGTTTCAATCGCTTTTGGATTAACACCATGCGTTTCAACTCCTGCTGAAAACACTTCAGTCCCTTCTGGGGCAAAATGCGCCAAATACCCGTGAGCAATTTGACTTCTACAACTGTTTCCTGTGCAAAGCACCAATACTTTTTTCATCACTTAAATCAATATAGTTTAGCAACATCCAGAACCTGGTTCGCAAGATTCTGCTTCGTTTTTCGATAAATCCATCATTTGAAGCTTTGGCTTCTCTTCACGCTCTAAAGGCATGCAACATGCACTTGCATCTTCCTCAGAATACTTTGGGTCATTGAACTCAACATCCTCATGGAAATAGTAAACCTCCCACTGGATTCCGTCTGGATCATCTGCCCAAAATTTGTCTTGAACGGCATAACAACAAGACGTTCCTATTTCTTCTTTTGAAACGATTCCTTGTGAACGTGCAACTTCCAATCGCTGTTCCATTTCTTCTTTCGATCCAACTTGAATTCCAACGTGACCAAAATTCGATTGAACGCGTTCTTTGTTTTCAATAAATGAAATAATCAATCCTGGTTCAGAAAGTTCGTACTTCGCGTAACCTGATTTCACTTTCGAAGCTGGAACACCGAAAAAAGTGCTGTAAAAATTCACAGTTGCCGTTAAGTCGCTAACGTAAAACGACATGTGCATTCTTGGAAAAACTGTATCCTTCATAATCTATTTTTTGATAATCTTTTAATTCTTATTTGAGTCTTAGCAGCAATCTGGGTTGGCGTTAACTGATTTAAACAATTCGTTAACTGAGGATTCCAGCTGACTCCATGTTTCTTTGTTTATGCAATAACAAACGCTCGTTCCTTCAATAGTTCCCTGAATGATTCCAACATGCTTTAATTCTTTCAAGTGTTGAGAAATAGTTGATTGCGCTAAACCTATTTCTGTCACGAGATCACCACAAATACAAGAGTCTGTTCTAATTATTGATTGTATAATCGCTATTCGAGCAGGGTGACCGAGCACCTTGAGAAGCTGTGCAAGATTGACTTGTTCCCTTGTGTATTTGTCTATTCTCGTTAGTCCCATTTGTGCTTATTTTTAGAGCAATATTGGAATATTGGAATATTGCTATATCGCAATATTACGATTAACTTTTCTTTTTAGCAACTACTTCAAGAAGGTAGATTTCTTATCTTTGGAATTAAACGAACAGACTTTATGGGAAATCCTTATTTGTTGATCATGGCCATTGCGGGCATCATCATTTTGAGCTTCTTCTTTAATATTCTTGCCAAAAGAACCAATATTCCTTCCGTTTTAATGTTGATTGGACTTGGAATGGGACTGAAAGCAATACTTGATGCTTACGGCCTCAGCGAAGACTTGGAATTTGATTCCCTGCTTGAAATTTTGGGTAACGTCGGGCTGGTGATGATTGTACTCGAAGCCGCCCTCGACTTGAAACTAGAGAAACAAAAAACGGGGCTTATTCTTCGATCTTTGATTGTTGCACTTGTAGGAATTGGAGGGTCAATGTTCGCTCTTGCAGGCTTTTTCATGTACATATTCCCCTCTGCAGATTTATACACGGCAGTCGTTTATGCCATTCCTTTGAGCATCATGAGTAGCGCCATCATCATTCCAAGTGTGGGACGATTGACGGGTACGAAAAAAGAATTCATGATCTACGAAAGTACCTTTTCTGATATTCTAGGAATTATGGTTTTTTACTTCATGATTGGCGCCGATGGTGGAGCTGGAGGCGGATCAATTGTGTGGGAAATCATCATCAATATTGGTGTAACGGTCTTACTTTCCGTCGTTGTGGCATACGGTTTGGTCTATCTTTTCCAACACTTACAGATGCAGGTTAAACTATTTTTGGTGATCGGAGTACTTTTGTTGCTCTTCGCAGTTGGAAAATATTTCCACTTATCGTCACTGCTTATTATACTCGCTTTCGGTGTAGTGCTGAACAATACGGACGTCTTCTTTCAGGGAAGGCTGGCAAAACTATTTGACCGAGAGAAAGTCAAACCCATTCTTCATGACTTCCACAATTTGACATTAGAATCAGCCTTTTTGATTCGTACGTTCTTCTTCGTGGTGTTTGGTTTGAGCATTACCTTGAGCTCACTTGCGAACTGGCAAGTTGCAGTAAACAGTTTTGGAATTGTTATTATCCTTTACATTGTTCGATACATCGCATTGCGCATTTTTGCCAAAGACAATTTATTCCCGGAATTGTTCATTGCTCCTCGCGGTTTGATCACGGTTCTACTCTTCTTCGTATTGGCTAAGAACGGTTCCATTCATATTGAAGCATTCGATTCGGGGCTTCTGCTCTACCCTATCTTGATCACGAGTATCATCATGATGATCTCACTGATTTCTTACAAAGGAGAGAAAATTACGGAAGTCCTTTTTCACAAAGTGCCACTTATTAAGAAAACCGGGGACAAGGACGTATTCGATACCCGAATGAAGGAAAACACAGAAAAACAAGATTTCGATGGATTTTAAACTCATATTACTCGCAATAGGAATTGCATTTGGATCGTGTGCAGATTTGAAAGAATCTGTTGACGGGGCTGTTGATGCTGCCGACAACATTTGGAAGGGTAAACAGACCCTGACGGTAACATTTGAATCTCACCGACCTTATTGTGGAGGTGCTGCACCAACCGAAGAGCAATCGGCAGGTTTTACAAACGCCATTGTCAATCAGGTGTTTTACATCTACAAAGACGAACGTCCAGAATCAATTACCAAGATGGTTCGTGTGAAAACTGACGAAAAAGGTATGTTCAGCATTGATTTGGAAGACGGCGTTTATTCCATCATTAGTGAGGACAAAGCGTTGCCAATTGACGAGTTCATCAAGAAGAAAAAGATTGAAGATCAATTCTACGAATACAGCGATGATTCTTGTTTTGAGACTTGGAGAAATACGCCAGAATTCACCGTTGAGCTATCACTCCCAACAGAAGAAGTTGTGACAATTCAAGAAAGGTGCTTTACGGGTAGCAATCCATGTATGAAGTACACTGGGCCATATCCTCCTTGAGAAGATACTTAGGTTTCAACGTGCTGGTTAATTCAAATTAGAACTCCCATCGACTGCTCTGTATTCCGACTATTGATGATCAATTCTTCTTCGGATTCGATATAAAGTGAAATGATTTCACCAACGCGCTCGCAGCCAATTGGGTCGTTCATTTTAAGGTCCTTCGTGACATACCCTTTCGCTAAGGCCCATTCAACAGCTTCTCTTACTTTAGCCGCTTCCGCGGTTAAATCGAAATAGTCTAACATCATAGCAACAGATAATATCATTGCCATAGGATTTGCAATATCTAAGCCCTCTGCTTGTGGGTAAGACCCATGGATTGGTTCAAAAAGAGCATTTTCTTCACCTACCGATGCTGAAGGTAACATTCCGATTGATCCAGTAATTACACTTGCGAGATCAGAAAGAATATCTCCAAACATGTTTTCAGTTAAGATTACATCAAAAGATTCAGGTGCCTGGATGATCTGCATAGCGGCATTATCTACGAATAAATAATCCAATTTAACATCCTGATAATCCTTTGCGATTTCTCTCACTGTTTTCCTCCACAAACGCGAAGTTTCCAACACGTTTGCTTTATCAACTAGCGTTACTTTCTTCTTTCGGCGTTGCGCTCCTTCAAAAGCTTTTCGGGTAATTCGTTCTATTTGATCCGTTGTATACTCACAAAGGTCGTATGCCTTTTTCTCATCTTCACTGAGTACTTTGTCTCCAAAATAAATTCCCCCAATGAGCTCACGATAAATCACAAAATCAACATTATCCAAGAGATGCTTTTTGAGCGGTGAGCTTTCAATGATCTCATCATATGTTTTTATCGGTCGGATATTCGAATGCAACCCCAAAGTTTTTCTCAATTTTAGCAAACCTTGTTCTGGTCGGACTTTAATTGTCGGATCGTTATCAAATTTAGGATCACCTATTGCTCCTAAAAGCACAGCATCGCTATTTGCGCACGCTTCAAGACCTTCATCTGTAATTGGAACTCCGTGTTTTTCAATTGCACGTGCTCCCATATCAACCTCAGTGTACTTAAAGTCATGTTGGAAGGTCGATGCAACGGCTCCCAATACTTTTATTGCTTGTCTTGTAATTTCTGGACCAATTCCATCTCCCTTGATCAAAGTAATTTGCTTTTTCATAACTCGTGCGTTTTTTCAAAATTGATAACGTCTTCTTGGTGCTGAACCAAGTACTCTATTTCCGTCATTCCTGTTAGGATGAATTTTTTCTTAAGTGGGTCGATATCGAATTGTACATTAATGAATATGTCCTTTGCATCCACCATTAGTGTTTGCTCCTCGATATCAATTTCTATTGGGCAAGATTTCTCTCGTTCAAAGTATTGCATCAACGCCTTTAAACAAGCTTCCGATACCGTAATCGGAACAATCCCGTTGTTCAATGCATTCCCCTTGAAAATGTCAGCAAACTGACTAGAGATTACGACTTCGATTCCATAATCTGCTATTGCCCATGCCGCATGTTCGCGACTAGAACCACAGCCAAAATTGTTTCCCGCAATTAGTATTTTGCTCTCTTTCTGATACTTTAAAAACTCAAAATCATCCTTCGAATTATCGTTTTCATCGTATCTCCAATTGTAAAACAGCCAATCACCGAAACCTTCTTTATTCGTTGATTTCAAAAACTTAGCTGGTATAATCTGATCTGTGTCAATGTTGTCTCTATCGAGTACAATCGCCGTTGAAATAATCTTGTCCATATTAGTTTAAATAAGTTCGTGGATCTGTAATCTTCCCTTTGATGGCAGAAGCCGCGGCAGTAATTGGGCTTGCCAAAACTGTTCGTGCTCCATCTCCTTGTCTTCCTTCAAAGTTTCGGTTTGAAGTAGAGATACAAAGTGCGCCACTAGGGATTTTGTCATCATTCATTGCCAGACAAGCTGAACATCCTGGTTCTCTGAATTCGAAGCCTGCTTCAAGAAAAATCTTATCTAGACCTTCATCAATCGCTTGATCTTTCACTTTGTTTGATCCTGGAACAATCCAAACTGTGACTCCCTCCGGTTTTCTGTGACCTTCAACGATTCCTGCAACTGCTCTTAAATCTTCAATTCTACTATTCGTACAACTGCCGATAAAGACATAATCAATTTTTGTCCCGAGCATTGGCTGATCATTTTTCAAGCCCATGTAATCAAGGCCTTTCTTGCTATTTCTCACTGATGAAGATACTGTCTCCATAATGTCAACTCCAGTGTCAGGAGACGTTCCAGTAGTTACCATTGGGTGAATTTCCTCTGCTTGGAAAGTAATTGTTTGATCGTATTTTGCATCGCTATCAGAGTTCAGGGTTTTCCAAAACTCTTGCTTCTCAGTAGAAATCGTTGCGCGCTCGATTACGTAGTTAATCGTCGTATCATCAATTCCAACTAAACCTCCACGAGCTCCCATTTCGATGCTCATGTTGCATACTGTCATGCGCTCTTCCATGGAAAAATTACTGAAGACGTCTCCAGCATATTCCACAAAATGACCAGTTGCACCTTCGGTTCCTAATTTTGAAATGATGTAAAGTACAACGTCTTTGGCACCAACTCCAGCACCCAATTTTCCATTGACTTCAACCTTCATCGTTTTCGGGCGACTCAATAATAAACATTGAGAGGCCAATACCTGTTCAACTTGAGAGGTACCAATCCCAAAAGCAATTGCTCCAAAAGCTCCATGCGTGGAAGTATGACTATCCCCACAAACAATGGTCATCCCTGGTTGCGTGAGTCCGTTTTCTGGACCCACAACATGCACGATTCCATTCTTCTCATGACCAATTCCAAAGAGTTCAATTGAATGATCCTTACAATTGCTTAAAAGCGTGTCCACCTGTTTTTTTGAGAGTTCATTCTCAATAGGTAAGTGTTGGTTTTTGGTCGGTACGTTGTGATCTGCAACCGCAGTTACTCTCTCCGGTCGCAATACGTTCAAGCCCTTTTCCTTTAGTCCTGAAAATGCCTGTGGACTGGTTACTTCATGAATAAAATGTCGATCAATGTATAACATGTCGACCTCATCCGTAACGGATTTCACCACGTGAACATCCCAAATTTTATCAATAATTGTTCTTCCCATTTCAAATACTTTCAAGTAGACTTACTAATTGTTGATTGCTTATGTGGTTGTGTTGATCTGCGATGGACAAAAAGCGATCATACGCCACATCCAATTTTTCTCGTGTTAATTCGAAGTTCAATTTTTGAGCGCAATACCTTAATGCTGCCCGACCACTTCTTGCGGTTAATATGATTTGAGAATCATCAGCTCCGACATCTTTCGGATCAATAATTTCGTACGTTTCGCGGTTCTTAATCACCCCATCCTGATGAATTCCCGATTAATGTGAAAATGCATTTTCGCCAACAATTGCTTTGTTTCGTTGTACCGGCATGTTCATTTCAAATTCGATCAGTTTGGAAATTTGATTAAGCAATTTTGTATTGATGCTCGTTTCTCTTCGAATGTGTTCATGCTGATTGATGATCATCACCACCTCCTCCAAAGAAGTATTTCCTGCTCGTTCACCAATTCCATTGATTGTGCACTCCACTTGTTGCGCACCAGCTAGCACTCCAGCAATACTATTCGCTGTTGCCAAGCCCAAATCGTTGTGACAGTGTGTCGACAAAATCGCTTGATCCATGTTCGGCACATGATCCATAAGATACTTGATCTTTTCACCGTACTGTTCAGGCAAACAATAACCCGTTGTATCAGGAATATTGATGATCGTTGCACCCGAAGCTATTGCTTTTTCAACCACTTTCGCTAGGAATGCATTGTCTGTTCTTCCAGCATCTTCGGCATAAAACTCTACCTCGGCACATAGATTTCTTGCTGTTCGAACGGCATATTCAGTTCGCTCAATTACCTTTTCAGGTGTCGTCATGAGTTTACTGTAAATGTGGAAGTCTGATGTTCCTATCCCAGTATGAATTCTAGGATTGTCGGCATTCTTTAACGCTTCAGCTGCAATCTCAATGTCTTTGTCAACTGCTCTTGAAAGCCCACAAACTGTCGTTCCTTTGATTGTTTCAGAAATCTGTTTCACAGCGTCGAAATCACCGGGACTCGAAACTGGGAATCCCGCCTCAATTACGTTGACTCCAAGTTCTTCTAATTCCTTAGCAATTTCTAATTTCTGCTGAGTGTTCAATTTGCAACCTGGAACCTGCTCACCATCTCTTAATGTCGTATCAAAAATCTGAATTTGTTCTTTCAAAGCGGTAAATTTCTTAGTATTGTAATCACAACGAAGCTAGTTTGTTACTTGCCAGAAGAGAAACTAAAAAGACACGGAATTGTGACATCCAAAAAAGAAAAATGGATTACAACTCACTAACAACCAACAGATTAACACCAAGTTAAATCACATGCCCAAGACAAATTCTAATGCTCTTCGACACCTGATCGGCTCGCTAACAAAGGCAGAAAAGCGCCATTTTAAGTTGTATGCAAAACGGAATTTTGGCGACAAGGATTTAAAGTTTTTAATTCTTTTTGATCTATATGATCGTGGAAATGAACTCGACAATTCTCATTTAAAAAAGAAATTACCTGGTACAAAAGGAAGCTCGTTATCCAATCTTAAATCACACCTGTACGAACAGTTATTGATTAGCCTAAGATTGTTGCATCATAACGACCCATCCATTCGAATAGATGAACTCATTAGTTTCTCAAAAGTACTTTACACCAAAGGGCTATATTTTCAAAGTTTGAATCAATTGTACAAGGCGCGAAATATCGCCGAGACCTATCAAGATGATCTTGCCATGTACACCATCAATCACATGGAGCGCAAAATTGAATTGTTCTTCGTAACTGAGAGTGGCCCAAATCAAGCGGAAAACATTGTAGAAAAGAATAACGAACTACGAGCTATTCTGAAATCTTCAGATGAGTGGTCCAATGTGGCCATCCGTTTGTATGACTATTACCTGAAGTATGGTCATGTCAAGAATCAACGTCAGTTTAGAAAAGTAGCCATCATCTTCAAGGATGAGACGAGTAAAATCGACACAAGTGAAATGTCCGTCCGAAGTAAGGTTTATCAACACATGGCGTACACGTGGTTTCACTTCATCACCCAAAGTTTTGTGCTTTGCTACAAGCATGGGTGCGCATGGATTGAAGAAATGAAAGCGAATCCAGTCTTGTTAAAAGAAGACCCCATCATCTACTTAAAAGGACTCCACAACGTTCTTTCTGCACTGTTCTATTCGAATAAACCCAAGCAATTCGAATCCTATTATTTGCAATTGAATTCGTTCATTGAAGAGCATTCAGAATCTTTCGATTTCAATACAAATCTGATGGCGCGCATTTACCATTACATTGCACGGTTGAATCATCGTTTTATCAATGGTAACTTCCGAAACAATGAGGCATTCCGAAGCGAGCTTGCAGAATGGCTAAGTTCTAATGATTCGTACATCGACACCAATCGAATCCAGGTCTTTTACTACAAGATCGCTTGCATGCACTTCGGTGCGGATGAATTCAAGGCGAGTGTACAGGTACTCAATAAAATCATTCACTCAGAGACCAAAGAACACCATTTACGACAAGACGTTCAGTGCTTTGCACGAATTCTGAACCTTGTTGCTCACTACGAACTGGGGAATCATGAACTCGTCGAGTATCAATTGAAAAGCACGTACCGTTTTTTAATTAAATATGGTGATTTACAAGAAGTTCAAAAACTAATCATCGCATTCATTCGGAAGTCCGTTCATATGAACAGAAACGAAATGACCCCTCACTTCATTGAACTGCGCACCAATTTGATCGCTATTTTCGAAGACCCTTTTGAAAGACGTCCGCTACTCTACCTAGACTTGATTTCTTGGTTGACCAGTAGAATTGAGAATAAACCTGTTGAAACAATCATCCGTCAGCGCCAACTTTCACGGTAATGTGATTATCCAAACAGACTCCAGCCTTCTTTTCCTACAAACACGCCGTTCTCTTCAAATTTGATTGGGTACTTTTCTAGGTACAAGCCATGACCCCGCCCTGTTTCACAGGAAAACGCATATTTGTGCCAAGGGCAAATTATCGCGCCATCATCAATGGAACAGCCTTCCAAAGATTTATTCTGATGAGGACATTTATTTTGAAATGCATAGAACGTTTCGCCTTCTCGAGCGAGCATGATTTCTCCAAAAGCATTCTTAAAAAGCACTGTGTTTTTTATCCCGAAAAAGTCGATTAACTCGTCTTTCGATTCAAATATTTTGTGCCATTTGAGTTTGCGCTTGAACATGTTTAAAGCAGACTTGTTTCGTTTTACTGAAAGTTATTGATCAACCATTCTTTGACATCTACATGGATAGCTTCCAAGCCATTCCAGTTAATGTAATCTACATCATCCGTATGTCTGTGATAATCCAAATG
>CAJQOB010000163.1 GCA_905479845.1 uncultured Flavobacteriales bacterium | reverse complement strand
GGAAATTCCACCTTGTTCGAATCTCGATCATAGGCGTAAGTCGCTAAAACTTCATTCTTATCTAGATCAATTAAAATGTAGCCAGCGCTCATCTTAATTTCACCATTATCCACCTTAGCATCACCGTAAGATGCACTTGTTTCTTCTTTAAATCTGAGTAGATGGAATCTCGTGCACTGAAGAAAATAGGGGAGTCTAAGTCTGATTTCTCAATAACCAGTGTGTCTCGGTGACGAGATTCTTCAGCGTAACTAACATTATCAAAGCACATTATTAACATTACAGAGCATAAATAGGTGTATGGAACGCTTTTTGAACAAGAAATGCTTGTTACTTTGTTAGTAGACTATATTAAACTAAGGTTTTAACGGGGCAAAACTATTAAAATTACATTGAAATGGTGGAAAATATAAAGCTTAGTCGTTGCTTGATCGTGTTTTTAACAATGATTACCATCTTAGGCACGCAAAATGGATTCGCTCAAAGCGATGAAGCTGCATTTGCTACACTGAAAACGGTAGTAATTGATGCGGGGCATGGTGGAAAAGATCCTGGTTGTCATGGTGGACATGCTCAGGAAAAGACCGTTTGTTTGACTATGGCTTTGATGCTTGGCGAACAAATCAAGAAAGATTACCCGCACATTAATGTAATTTACACGAGAGATACAGATGTCTTCGTAGAGTTAAATGAACGCGCCAAAATAGCCAATCGAAACAATGCTGATTTGTTCATTTGTATTCATGCCAATGCGGCGAGTGCAGCTGCGTATGGTACAGAAACCTATGTGTTAGGATTGCACCGAACTGAATCTCAACAGGCTGTTGCAGCACGTGAAAATGCCACCATCCACCTTGAAGAAGATGGAGGGAAGAAATACGAAGATTTTCAGATGACCCCCGATGCAATTATCGCTCGACAAATTCAGTTGAGTGTGTTTTTGGATCAATCCATCAGTTTTGCGGATAAATTACAGGCTGAATTCAAGTCAATTGGTCGTTACGATCGTGGGGTGAAACAAGCTGGTTTTTTAGTTCTGTACAAAACGACAATGCCGAGCGTATTGATTGAAACGGGATTCTTAACAAATCCGAAAGAAGAGGAGTTCTTGTCCGATTCAACGACGCAACGTCAAATGGCAAATGCGATGTTCACTGCGTTTGAAAAGTATAAAAATGAGCTGGAGGGGGTTGAAGGTCAAGTCGAGACGAACGATGGGTCCACAACTGAAGTTGATACAAACACAACACCTGATTCAGTTGAAGATTCACCAGTCTACACCACTTTTTCACCGGATAAAAAAGATGTCGTCATTTTTAGAGTGCAAGTCGAGACTGCAACATCCCCAATTCCTTTGACTGATAAGAAGTTTAAAGGGTACGCGGTATATGAGTATTTACATGGTGGATTATACAAATATACCTACGGTACGTTCGAGAATGATGTTAAGTCTGCAACGGAATACCAACGAAAATTACGCGAAGAAGGTCATTCACATGCTTTTGTTGTCGCGTTTCTCAATGGAGAGCGAATTAATTTGCAAAAAGCTATTAACTTAGCAGAAAAATAGATCCATGAAGTTTTCAAAGGAAATCATTACGGGAATTACCACTGTTGCAGCGATTGGTTTACTAGTTGTTGGTATCAATTTTTTGAAAGGTGGTAGCTTCTTTGGAGGAGACGATATTTACTACGCATATTTCCCTAGTTCGGGTGGTGTAACGCCTGCAACTTCAGTGTACATCAACCAAGTTGAGATTGGTAAAGTACTAGAAGTGGAATACATGGTCGGTGAACAGGATTCGTCGAAAATGGTTCGAATGAAATTCAATATTCAAAAAGAAGGATTCAAAATTCCAAAAGGTACTATTCTAGAAGCAGGAGGGATTGATTTGTTCTCAAAGGGAATTATCGTTAAGGTGAGTCCAGACATTTCTCAAGGTTATTATAAGCCAGGTAGCTCCATTCAAGGGGAAGTATCCGTTGATATTGTTTCTCAGGTTGAAGCCTATGCCGATCCAATTACTCAAAAGTTGCAGGTAATGATGGGGTCCATTGATAATATGGTAAAAGGAGTTTCTTCTTTTTGGGATGAAACGGCCACATCAGAAATTGAAGCGAGTATGCGCGAAGTGAAAATCGCCATTAAGAAATTTGGTTCTGCAGCTGAGCAAATTGAAGCGCTAGTTGGCGATGAACGTGTGAAGATCTCTAGAATCATGAGCAACGTTCAGTCCATTACTGAGACACTCAAAGAAAGCGATGATCAAGTGAAACACATCTTGAGTAACGTGAAAACGGTTACGGACGAGATGACAACCTTGGACTTCAAAAGTGTTATTGAAGACGCCCAGAAAACCTTAGAATCTGTTAATGCGGTGCTAGATGCTGCAACTAACGGAAATGGTACTTTGGCTAAACTCGTTAACGACGAAGCACTCTACAACGAACTCGTTGAAACGAATATTGATCTACAGCGACTCTTAAAAGACATACAACTACATCCCGAACGCTACATACACTTCTCCGTCATTGGCGGGAAGACGAAAGGAGCCAATTTCAGTCCTGATGAAGAACAGGAATTGAAGGAAGTAGTCAAAGAGCGTAACAATTAATTCTATTGATTCATGGTATCTATTGCAGCATTTGCGATAATCTCACTGGCAGGATTCGGATTCTTTGCCTGGAATATGTTGAAGATTCGTTCAAACATCCGTTTGGGACGAGATTTGGACAGATCGGATAACAGCGGAGAGCGTTGGAAAACAATGACACTTGTCGCATTGGGACAGAAGAAAATGTTCACGCGACCAATCCCTGCGCTTTTGCACTTCGCAATCTATGCGGCGTTTGTGATCACTCAAATTGAATTGATCGAGATCGTTGTGGATGGATTATCTGGGAGTCACCGTGTGTTTAGAGAGGCGCTTGGTGGGTTCTACACATTTATGGTGAGTTTTATTGAGATTTTATCCTTGCTAGCCTTGGTTGCTACAGTGATTTTCCTTTCTCGAAGAAACTTATTGAAACTTCCTCGCTTAAATATGAAGGAAATGAAAGGTTGGCCGAAAATGGATGCCAACTTGATCCTTTTCATGGAAATCGTTCTTGTTTGTTGCATTTTTACAATGAACGGAGCTGATGAAGTATTGTACAATCGTGGAATCTCTCACGCAGCTGACCTCGGAGAAGGATCATTAGGGTTTTCATTGAGTTCTTACCTCGGACCATTCATCTTCGGTGATATGAACGATGGTACGCTACATACACTTGAGCGTATCGGCTGGTGGGGACACATTGCAATGGTATTCGCATTCTTGAATTACCTGCCTTATTCTAAGCACCTACACATCTTATTTGCTTTCCCAAATACATATTACTCGAATTTAGAAGCGAAAGGTCGTTTGACAAACATGGAGTCAGTTACGACTGAAGTGAAATTGATGATGGACCCAACAGCTGATCCATTTGCGGCACCAGCTGAAGGCGCAGCAGAACCACAGCGATTTGGAGCAAAAGATGCGACTGACTTGACTTGGAAAAACCTCATGGATAGTTATTCATGTACGGAATGTGGTCGATGTACGTCATCTTGTCCAGCGAATATCACAGGTAAGTTGCTTTCTCCGCGTAAAATTATGATGGATACACGCGATCGCATCGAAGAGATTGGAAATAACGTTCGTAAGCACGGAAAAGATCATGATGATGGTAAAAGCCTATTGGGGGATTACATCACAGAAGAAGAAATTTGGGCATGTACATCCTGTAACGCATGTGTTCAGGAATGTCCAGTAAATATTGATCCTTTATCAATTATCGTTGATTTACGTCGATATTTGGTGATGGAGGAGTCAAAAATGCCAACTGAATTAACAGGAATGCTCACAAACATTGAAAACAATGGAGCGCCTTGGCAATTTAGTCCGGCGGATCGTTTAAACTGGAAAGACGAAGCATAATGGAGAATCAAGAAGATAAATTGATTGCCGCACAAGTGGATGGAGAAACAATTTCTCCAATCCTTCCCTCGAATATCAAAAATTATTTGATCGATATCGATGGTACAATTACAGAAGATGTTCCGAATGAAGAGCCTGAGCGAATGGCAACTTGTGAGCCATTTCCTGATGCGCTAAAAACATTAAATGAGTGGTACGATGAAGGTCATATTATCACGTTTTTTACATCGAGATTAGAGGAACATCGCGAAATCACGGAAACGTGGTTAAACAAACATGGATTCAAGTTCCATGGAATGGTGATGGGGAAACCTCGAGGAGGAAACTATCATTGGGTAGATAACCATATGGTGAGAGCAACTCGTTATGAAGGGAAGTTCACTCATTTGGTAGAGAAAGAAGTTAATATTCAAGTTTTTGAAGAATAAGATATGAGTTTGCACGTACCAACGATGGCCGAAAAAATGGCTGCAGGGGAATCACCAGAAATTCTGTTTTGGGTAGGATGTTCTGGAAGTTTTGATGATCGAGCGAAGAAGATTACAAAGGCATTGGTGAAAATTTTGAACGAATGTAAAGTAGATTTTGCCGTTCTTGGAACAGAGGAAAACTGTACAGGTGATCCCGCAAAGCGAGCAGGGAATGAGTTTACGTTCCAGATGCAAGCAATGATGAACATTCAAGTGTTGGAGGGTTACGAGGTGAAAAAGATCGTAACTGCTTGTCCGCACTGTTTCAACACCTTGAAGAATGAGTACCCAGAGTTGGGTGGGAGTTACGAGGTAATTCATCATACTCAGTTGATCCAAGAATTGATCAACCAAGGGAAGTTAGCGTTGAAAGACGGAGGAACGTTCAAAGGAAAGAAAATCACTTTCCATGACCCATGTTACTTGGGTAGAGCAAATGACGTTTACGATGCACCTCGTTCGTTAATTGAGAAATTGGACGCCGAAATGGTGGAAATGAAACGATGCAAAACGAAAGGGTTGTGTTGTGGAGCAGGTGGAGCGCAAATGTTCAAAGAAGCAGAAAAAGGAAACAAGGAAATCAATGTTGAACGTACTGAAGATGCTTTGGAAACAAAAGCAGATGTGATCGCAACGGGTTGTCCTTTCTGTAACACAATGATGACGGACGGAGTTAAGAACTTCAACAAGGAAAACGAAATTGAAGTACTCGATGTCGCCGAATTGATTGCAAACGCAGCAGATCTTTAAGATGAGTATTTCAAATCTATCTCCGTCATCGAAAGTTTGGGTGTACAAATCCAATCGCGAACTGACAGTGCCAGAACAGACGTTTATTTTAAAAGAACTAGATATTTTCATTCCTCAATGGGTATCCCATGGAAATCAATTATTTGGTGGAGCAGAGGTAGTAGAAAATTGGTTCGTGGTTTTGGCGGTTGATGAAACACAATCGATGGCGTCCGGATGTTCCATTGATACTTCTGTGCAGTTCATGAAGGCCGTTGGGAAGGAGTTGAATGTCGATTTCTTTGATCGAATGCAAGTGTTGATTGACAACGCAGGGGAGAAAGAGCAAGTTCATTTCTCAGAAATTGGGGATCATAAAGAAGCTAAAATTTACAATCCACTGATTTCAACTTTGGCTGAATTCAATTCTAATTGGTTGATTCCGGTGAAGGAAAGTCAATTCGCATAACGATCGAGTGGTTTCTTGCTAATTTGTTTCATTTTTTTCAACTATTACTGATCGAGATTCGTTCCGTTATCAAACTCTACCATATGAAATTGTTTGCTTCGTTGCTAATACTAAGTTTAGTCTTTAGTGCTTGTGATAAGGATGATGTTGATCCAAATACTGAATCCAATGGTTTATTCACAACTACAAGCACCTCATTTTCGGAATTGGACTTGACTCAAATCAACAATGGAGAGATGTTTGTCATGAATCTCGATATTGATGATGATGCCAATGGTTTAACGATTGATTTGAACGGAGATGGGGTCAATGACTTGAGAATTGTTGGTGATGCCGATCAAGATTGGGTTGGGACCTCAACAATAAAGTCTTCAAATTTAGGGATTGTGACACTCAATTCTAACACTTTTGTTCTTAGGGACTCTGTGCCTGATAGCACATTTAATCTAACAACGATCGATACCAATAGTCTTTCAATTGATTATTATCAGTTGGTTTCATCTTATCAGGAAAGTGGTTCTGTATTGACTTCGGAAACTATGAATTCGTATGTTACTGATGTGGATAGCACTTCAATAGTGTTAAGTAATGATTCTAGATGGACATATTTTTATACGTATCAAGCTATTCGAAATCATTACAAAAACACAACTGATCACAATTTTGGGCCGGATAGCAATGGTTATTACCTCGACGTTACGGACGTTATTGAGTATAGCCGTGGAATTGTTCAGAACTACACTGTTTCATGGATTCCAATTAAATTCATAACCGATGAGGGAAATGTGAAAATGGGGTTCATTAAACTGAAACCGAGAATTTACACCGGATTTATGAACGTCGGAGTTGATTGTTGGGGAATTCAACGTTAACATGTCATTTTTAGCTAATTGTCAACTAGGAGGTGATGAGATGCGTTCAAAGTGTAAGACCTATCACATGAAATTTTTAATTCTATTTATTCTATTTGCGCTAGTTGCAAGCTCATGCAATAAGGGTGATGATTCGAATGACGATTCAAATAGTCTTTTCACTACTACCAATACCTCTTTTTCTGAGTTAGACT
>CAJQOB010000162.1 GCA_905479845.1 uncultured Flavobacteriales bacterium | reverse complement strand
ATGCAAGCGAACAAAATTGTTTTCATCCCGATCTCCGGTACTTCAATCGAAAATGCCGTGTCGATATCACGTTGAACTCTACTGCTCCGCAATACATCCGAAGCTAAGGACTCAACATATTCCGTAAAATCAACAGCGGATAGGTTTTCGTTCTCATACAGTTTTTGGTGAATCAAAGACATTGTTAAAACGCGATTAATCGCATCGTTGAAGTGTTCCCTCGTTTCAGGTGAAGCAATTTTGTTCGCTTGCATCCTTAACAAGCTCATCACAATTTGAAGATTGTTCTTCACACGATGGTGAATTTCCTGCAAAAGGATCGTCTTCTCCCGGTTGCGACTTTCAACCAGCTCTTTCTCTTTTCGAAGGGCATCATTTACGTTTGTTAACTCCTGTTCTGCATAGTTTTTTAAGTGAATGAATTGATGCAAAATGTAGCCAATCATCGATAGGCAAATGGTAAGTTCCAGCGCTAAGGCTAAAAGTCGATCCATCTCAATATCATTGAGAATTCCAATATTCGCGTTCAGATTGAACACAAAGTAAAAGGCACATGCAATTATTTGTAAAATGATTGTCAATCCACCCCAAAATCTTCCATGAATAAAGTAGACATACAAAACGACAACCAGCGCCCAAAATGGCTCCGTGTAGTGGATGTACGAGTCGATGGTAAACACGGAATAGGTGACCAATCCAAATAATAAAACCGAAACAACAATCGAAACAATTCGGAATGATCCCGATCGAGACATGATAAACAACGAACAAAGGAAAGCGGAAATGCCAAATCCATAATAGTAAGCGTAAATCGACCCGTTCGAAATGGCAATCAGCATAAGTGGAATTAATGCGAAAAGGAGAAACAGATGGATGTTCCACGTGAGCCTATTTCTTGCCGATTCGTAAAAATCAGTTTCGGAAAGTTCAGGAGGTCGTAGTACGTTAAGCATGCCAATTCAGGAGTTTATAGCTCCACCAAAAATAGACTTAATAAATGAATTCAATACGGGATGAAGAGGTATTTAGCGTCTTTTACGTGGACGTTTCCCTTCCATAACGCGCATCACGGTAAAATCGGCTTTGCCCACTTTTGTGTTTCCTGTGAGGAAGGTGTAATAGAGTGTTGGAAAACAAACGACATTGGCCGCTGTCCATAAAGGGTTTTGTCGAACGCGCATTTTATAGAAATAGAATTGATCGTCCATCACAATTGAAGCGTTCGGATCAAGGTACTTCATGTCCCTTTTATCCGTTTTCGGTTCGTTTACAGGAGTCGTGTATTCTTTCGCCCTCCCAGAACCTGGGTCAAAGGTATAATAGGTTAGTTCTTCAGTTAAATGTTGAAGCTTCTTTCCTCTTTTGGGAGGCGAGAGTTCCGCCAGTTCGTTTCCAAAAAGAACGATAAACTTTCCGTACTTATTGACCACCCTGATATCTGCGACATCATTTCCTTGGTAAGTGATTTTTCGATCCACACTTCTCGCCCACATTATTTCTCCAGAGGCAGAAAAACGCATGGCCGTTACATTCTTATTCTTGCAAAACTCTTGTGAAGAATACACGTTTTCTCCATTCAAATTGCTTCTCGTGTTTGTTTCGTTGTAGTTAAATTGTTCAGTGAAAAAGAACACTAAACTACTATCGGGCATTGGAGCAATGTGATGAACGTCAAATCGGGTTCCAAGAACTTCTTCTTGCGACGGGAATTCATATCCTTTTCTTTTTCTCTTCCGTTTTTTTGGAAATAATCGGTTGATAATTGATCGCTCGAAGTAAACGAAATTTAGTTTCGCTTCTTCCGAACTGTTCGGATCAATGTCTGCATAAAACAATCCTTGGTTGTCTATTCCGGTAGTATCTTCAACAAGATCTCCAAAGAAACCAAATACACGCGTTTTTCCTCCGGAGCTGTGCAGGTTGAAATCCGTAATCGTTCTGAAATCAGTTTTAAACTTTAAGTCTTTTTGCGCACCAGATTCGATACTCCCAACGGTCAATACAGGATAAGTCTTTGCATGCTTGGCATCTAGGTAAAAGAGTTCATCCACGGTGTACGATACGGTAGAACGAATTTGGATAAGCCCGTCTTCGCTCAGATCATATCCCGAGGTAATTTTCCCAGGGAAGGAAGCCGATCGTTGCGGAAGAAGAACCTTTTTTTTTGTTGAAGGAACCAGTTGTGAATTGATAGTTAAATACTCAAATGCAAGCGCGCTATCAGCGAACTTTTCTGTCCCTAATACAATTCGCCCTGATTCTTGATCCGAAAGAACAATGCACATTGTTGGATCAAAAATGGAGGATCGATCATCCACATCTTGTACGAATTGAAATACTTTTTTAAGTGGTAGATCGGTTTTGAAATCTGACTTAAATGTTTGTGCGTAAATTTCTTCCGTTCTTGTTGAATCGGTATTGATTAGCTTTCTCCAAAAAACGAAAATCTTACCTTCTGAAAGAACAGTTTTCACGTAATCCAGAGATTCAAGCACACTTTCCTGACCTTTGTTTTCAGGAAACCCTTTTAAGGGCAATCGTTCTTCTTCCGTTAAGTTGAGCGAATTTTTGGTCATGGAAACTAACATTAGTTTCGCATCATCATACGGTTTTGACTTCTCAATATTTCGTTGAAGCAAATAGACTGTCGTTACATTCGTTCCGACAAACTCTGTAAAAAAACCTGTTTTCCTGTTCGTGTAACGAAATTCATTCGACCATTCAAATTCCATGTATTGCGCGGAAGCGAAATGATTATAGCCGACAAACAGTAAGAACAAAAGTGTCCTCATGAAGTTGAGATATTTTTGATTCCGAATCATTCCTAGTTATCTCCTTTAGGCAGTTTAATTAACTTCAGATCCACACGTCTATCCGCTTTTTTCATTTCATCTGTATAATCACCACTATGGATAGACTTTGTTTCACCGTAGTAGTAAACAGAAATTTTCTTCTCGTCAAATTTGTAGAAGTAGACCAGTTTTCGTTTTACTGTTTCACCTCTTCGTTTAGACAATTGTAAGTTGTAATCCAAAGATCCATCGCGGTCAGTGTTACCAACTAGCACGATTTCATACTCCTCATTTTTCGGTAGGCGCTTAAACAAGTTGTCAAGCTTCAAGCGTTCAGCATCAGTAAGAGAAGCCTCATCCACATCAAAATACAGAGCCAAATTCTTGATCACGTTTTTCCCATTTAAAACCGAATCCAGTTCACTTCGAGTAGTAATTAATTGATCGCGTAAATCAATCTGAGGATTGTCTATTGCTTGCTGATTCGTGTTGTTCGCATCAATTTTTTCTTTCTCATCTTGAAGGTTGATGTTATTGATATTGCTTGAATCAATAGGACAACCAGAATTATAGAAAGATCCAGGGACATCAGGACATTTATCTTTCTCGTTTAGGATTCCATCACCATCAGCGTCCAAACAACATCCTTCGTTTTCTAATGGACATCCGTTGTTCAACTCAACTCCAGGTACATCTGGACATCTATCCGCTGCATCAATTACACCATCCTTGTCGCGGTCAGGACATCCATAATGAATTCCCAAACCTTTTTCTTTTGGACACATGTCATTCATGTCGATGACACCGTCGCCATCTGTATCTGGACAACCTCTCGTGTTTTTAGGACCTTTATCGTAAATACACAAGTCTTCTTTATCAATGATTCCATCGCCATCTGTATCTGGACATCCGTTGTATTCAGGTAAACCTGGATCATAGGGACATTCATCGTAAGGATCAGAGATTTTATCACCGTCCGTATCCTTCGGTACTTTGTAAAGTACGCTGTATGAAATTCCAGCAAAGATGTTTCTAGCTCTCGATGCCTTTTGTCCGTAGAAGAATGCCGCATTATTGGAACCGGCGAAGATGATGAACCCCTTGTAGTTGAATCGCCCAGCAGCTCCGATGCTCACTGTTCCATTTCCTTGATGAGAAATTGGAAGCACGAGTGACCAATTGTTCTTTTCAATTCGAGGAGTCAAAGTCTGGATAAAGAAGCCCTTCATTTGAGTAATGTCACTCTTGAAGTGAAGAGGAATAGACACATTGTAACTCACATAGAACCATTTTCTGAGAAGGTTCATATCGAAGTTTCCATGAAATGCAGAGGGTAGAGCCATCCTGAACCTGTCCGGTTGCACTCCTGTAGATGGTGTTCCAGTATCAGCTAAACTATCTTTGACAAAATTATAAGGTGACGTGAAGAAAGTGATTGGATTGAATCCTGATAAATCAACCAATTGAGTAGCATTTGTTGTTGCTGAAGGATTCGAAAAGTTGTAATAATCTGCCGAATCGCTCATGAAACGGATAAAGCCCAGATCGGTAAGCGATGCCGAAGCTTTCCACTTATACTTATTCATATCGTAGCGAGTAATGCGCTTCACACCGTCCATTTCGTAATATTGATCTTCATAATCTGGACGGTACTCATATGTGACACCAAGATCAAATCCCAAGCCCCAATTTTTGAAAAAGAGCTGATTGTTGTCCTCACTAGAACCGAAGTCAGCGTCGATATCTGTCAATTCTACGGCAGGCGTAATCGAATCTAGAAATTCATATTGTCCGCTGTTTACACTGAAATAAGAAGCATCGAGTCCGCTTAGAATTTTTACTGTAGCACCCGCTTTCAAAAATGAAGTGTTTCGATCGAAAATGGTTCTTGCATATGTGAAAGCGTGCTCCGTGAAATCCGTGGAGTTTAATCCGAAACCAGTCCAATCTTGCTGCTGACCGAAAATATTTTCATCGTAATCTTTTGCCGCGTTATGTGACCATTGAATTGGAAGTCCCTCCATGTTTGTAATTGAGCGTACACGTAAGGAGTAAGCTGCAGCATTTTTGTGATTAAATTCATATTTGAGGTTCATTAAATCGAAATTGATGAGAGATCGATCATAACCTGGTTTGTTTCGCTCTTTGTATTTCACCCCACTTCCGTAGACGAAATATTTCTTCGCACTGAAATTGCTAATCCTTGAATAATTCCCATGCATGCTAAAAGAGAATTTACTTTTCGAATCAACGATAGATGATGGATTGTACGAAGCCAGAAAGGAACTCACGGAATTGTCGTTTACGATACCCGTATACTGATTTTGGGCGCTTACCGACCAAGGATTCAAGAGGATTAGAAAAAGCAATACTGCTGAGAAGCGGAAAACACTTCGAGATAGATACAAGTCGTTATAAGTCATAATCAGTGCGATTCGGTGCGTGTTGATACCATGTGATCTCTAATGTGTTCAAAAGGAAATGGTAAACGTTTTTAATCAAACTTAGTGAAAACTCAGCAAGAATGCTAAAATGCCAGTTACAGTTTTCTCTCTACTAATTAGTACGAATATGGTGGGTGGTATTGTTTGCTCAATTCATGAATCGGGAAAAGATCATTTCAAATGGCAACTCACTATCTAACTCCAAGTCCAATTGGATGATTACTTTTGTAACTCAAAACTCAGGTTAAAGATGCAGGTACAAAAAAGTGAGGATCAATCGATGTGCAACCACCGTGTATTCATTACGGATACGGAAAATGAAATTTTCGGAATTTCAAGTGAAAGTGCAGAAGCAGTATATAATTTTATTGAGTTAGATAAAGAGACACAGTTCGTTGAAGGGATGGATTCCCTTGAAATGTTTGTCAAAGAATCTGACAACGCTGAAAAGATGCGTAAGCATGGAGCAGCATTTAGAAGTCGTTTGGATAAGAAAGTGATGGAAATTGCCTTGGCTGGTGATCCAGATGCCGTTTTTGCATTTTTGGAAGGTTTCCTCTTGGCGAGTTACCAGTTTCTTCCTTACTTCAAGGATGCTGATGAGAAGGCTTTTCAATTGGAAAACATCATCGTTGATGAGCGCTTCGGAAAAGACAAAATTCTTGAATTGATCAATATTACAGCTGCGGTTTTCTGGGCAAGAGATATGGTGAATGAGCCTGTTTCTTACTTAAATGCTGAACAGCTTGCGGCTGAAATTGTTGAGCTTGGAGAAGATACTGATATGAACGTGAATGTTCTTGAGCAAACGCAAATCGAATCCTTGAAAATGGGCGGACTTCTCGCTGTTAATCAAGGTTCAATTGACCCAGCGACATTTACCATTGTAGAATACAAAGGAAAAAATCACACCAACAAAAAACCAATCGTATTGGTTGGAAAAGGTGTTGTTTACGATACGGGAGGATTAAGCTTGAAGCCAACTCCAAACTCAATGGACTTGATGAAAAGTGACATGGGTGGAGCAGCATGTATGGCAGGAGCGATTTACCTTGCGGCTCTTCAAGAGTTGCCAATTCACATCATCGCTTTGATTCCTGCAACAGATAACCGTCCAGGAATGAATGCTTATGCACCAGGAGACGTTGTTACGATGTATGATGGAACAACCGTTGAGGTTCTCAACACTGATGCTGAAGGAAGAATGATTTTGGCAGATGCCTTGGCATACTCTAAAAAATACGATCCTGAACTGGTAATCGATGCTGCAACCTTAACTGGAGCTGCCGTTCGAGCGATTGGCGCACATGGAAGTGTGGTAATGGGGAATGCAGAGGAGAAGTACTTTGAGCAACTTAGCGAAGCGGGAGATAATGTTCATGAGCGCACTGTTCGTTTCCCTTTTTGGGATGAATATTTCGAGGAAATGAAATCACCAATTGCAGATTTAAAAAACCTTGGAGGGCCAACTGCAGGAATGATTACAGCAGGAAAATTCCTTGAGCATTTCGTTGAGGCACCATACATTCATATCGATTTAGCTGGACCAGCATTCTTGAGTAAAACGGATGCATACCGAACGAAAGGTGGTACGGGAGTAGGAGTGAGATTACTTTACAACTTCTTTAAAAATTACGAAGCTTAATGGAGAGAAAAGAGCATAAAAAAGAGAGATCACGTGGAGACGTGAAAATCGGAATTTCCATTGGTGATGTAAACGGAATTGGAGTCGAAGTGACGATGAGAGCACTGGAAGATTCAAGAATATTGCAAGATTGCACACCGATCATTTATGGATCTCAAAAATTATTCACGCAAGGAAAAAAGCAATTCCGCATGAATAACTTCAACTTCAATGGCATGAATGCCGCGACAGATGCTCGTAGAAGAAAAATCAACATTGTGAATGTTTGGGAGGAAGAGGTTGAAGTAAAATACGGTGAGACCAACGAAACAGGTGGGAGTTATGCGTTTCGTTCTTTGGAAGCGGCAACTCAAGATTTAGCTGAAGGAAAGATTGATGTATTAGTAACGGCACCGATTTCGAAAGAAGCAATGGCTAAAACTGGTTTTCAGTTTCCTGGGCATACGGAGTACTTAGCCGATATGGCTGGGGAAGAAGAAGCGTTGATGTTGATGGTTTCATCTACTATGAAGATAGGACTCGTGACATCACACATTGCTTTGAAAGATGTTTCAACAGCTGTAACGGCAGAGAAAGTATTGGCAAAAATCAATGCGTTTAACGCGAGTCTGAAGAAGGATTTTGGAATTCAACGTCCGAAAATAGCCGTGTTTGGATTGAATCCTCACGCTGGCGAAAATGGAAAAATGGGAGATGAAGAGAAGGAATCAATTGTGCCAGCCATTGGTAGAGCACAAAATGATGGAATTCTTGCATACGGTCCATTTCCTGCCGATGGTTTTTTCGGAAGTGCAGGGAAAGCAAAATATGATGGTGTGCTAGCAATGTACCACGATCAAGGATTAGCGGCGTTCAAGGCGCTGGCTTTTGATGAAGGTGTCAACTTTACAGCAGGATTGCCAATTATTAGAACATCGCCAGATCACGGAACAGCCTTCGATATTGCAGGAAAAAATGTAGCGTCTGGAGATTCAATGCGTCAAGCAATATACCTTGCAATTGATGTGTTTAGAAATCATCAATTGGAAAAAGAAATTACAGCAAATCCACTTGTATCTCAACCAAGAGAAAGAAAAGGAAGAGATCATAAGAGGAATGACAAATAAAATTCATTGAAAGATATCAACATCTTTCGGTTAAATTAGTTAACTTTGCGCCCCGCCTTCGATCAAGAAGGATCTTTTTAGTCCGAATTCCAACGGGAATAGGAGTTAGATAGATTTTGATCGAAAAGGGAAATAAGATAAATAGCAGTGACAAAATCGGACGATAAGCAGTTCATAATTCCTTTTGTAGGTTTAAAGCAAGGGAAACACGAATTTCAGTTCGACGTTACTGATGCGTTCTTTGAAACATTTGAATACTCAATTATCCAACAAGGAGATGTACACATCAACTTCATATTGGATAAGAAAGATACCATGATGGTAGGTGAGTTTCAATTGAAAGGTACTGTTAAAACAGCCTGCGATCGTTGTAACGATTCAATTGAAGTTCCCATCGAAGGTGAATTTAGATTGGTTTACAAATTCGCGGATGAAGATGATGAAGACGAAACGTTGGTAATCGTTTTCCCGGAGGAATTTGAAATCAATATTAAAAACTCCTTGCTTGAATTCATGAATGTATTACTTCCATCAAGGTCTATTCACGAAGAGGGGGAGTGCAATCAAGAAATGCTTGACTATCTGAATGAATACATTGTTAACCCGTTGGATGAAGACGAGGATGATTTTGATGATTCCGATGAGGATGATCAAGATTGGGATGATGAAGAGTACGATGATGATGATGATGATGACCAACCAGACGACACACCAGTTGATCCGCGTTGGGCAGCATTGAAGAACTTAAAATAGAATTAATACTCCGTAGGAGAAATTATAAAGAATATAAATTAATAGAGATGGCACATCCTAAACGAAAGATCTCGAGAACGAGAAGAGACAAAAGAAGAACACACGTAAAAGCAGAAGCGAAAAACATCGCAACTTGCCCAACGACTGGACAACCACACTTGTTCCACCATGCACACTGGTATGAGGGGAAACTTTACTACAAAGGAAAAGTTGTAGCTGAAAAGGAGGTAGCAATTTAATTGTTGCTAACTAGTTCTTCATTAGTATGAAGATTAGAATTAATGTACTTGAAAGCAATTTCGCTCTAGGGCTGTCCATATTGGGTCTGCTTGCGAACAGAAAGAGCTTACAAGTGAAACCACAATAACGTTTATAGGCGACCAAGATCTAATCTTGAGTGGCCTTTCGTTGTTAAATGATGGTACTATAACTTAAAATTTTGTTCTTGGAAGTACACGCTTAGTGCACTGTCGAGACTAACAAAGAATACAACTGATTATGGGAAAGATTACAGCTGCAATTACTGGAATTCAGGGTTATTTGCCAGAACATATACTTTCGAATGATGATCTTTCTAAGATTGTTATACGAACGATGAGTGGATTACTTCTCGAACTGGAATTAAGGAGAGAAGAATCATGAAAGATGGTGCTTCTTCTGATATGTGTATCGAAGCAGTAAATGGCTTATTGAAAAAAACTGGAAATGATCCAGAAGATATCGATTTGGTAATTGTTGCCACTGTAACTCCAGATCACCCATTTCCAAGTACATCAAATATCGTTTGTGCTGCAACAGGAATGAAAAATGCATGGGGATACGATTTGATCGCTGCTTGTTCAGGGTTCATTTACGCACTTTCAACGGGAGCACAATTTATCGAAACAGGTAAATACAAGAAAGTAATCGTTATTGGTGTAGACAAAATGTCTTCTATCATTGATTACAAAGATCGTACAACTTGTGTGATTTTTGGTGATGGTGCCGGAGCAGCTTTGTTGGAACCAAATGAAGAAGGAATGGGAGTTCAAGATTTCATCTTGCGCGCCGATGGAAAAGGAAAAGAATTCTTGTTACAACCAGCTGGAGGATCTGTACACCCAGCTTCAATCGAAACGGTTGAAAAAGGAATGCACTATGTTCACCAAGAAGGAAAGCAGGTATTCAAATTCGCTGTAACAAACATGGCGGATGTCTCTGCTGAGATCATGGAGAAAAACAACTTGGGAAGTGACGATGTCGATTGGCTCGTTCCTCACCAAGCAAACTTGCGTATTATTGACGCTACTGCGAACAGAATGGGATTACCGAAAGAAAAGGTAATGATCAACATTCAGAAATATGGAAACACGACTGCAGGTACGCTTCCATTATGTTTGTGGGATTACGAAAAACAATTGAAAAAAGGAGATAATTTAATTTTGTCCGCCTTCGGTGGAGGTTTCACATGGGGAGCTGTTTACCTAAAATGGGCGTACAATTCTTAGGACAGAATTGAAATTAATGTATTTTTACTAAAATAAATCTGAAGGAAAATGAATATCAAAGAGATACAAGATCTAATCAAATTTGTTGCACGACAAAACGTTACTGAAGTTGAGATCGAACAAAAAGATTTCAAACTCACAATTAAATCAGAAGAATCTAAATCAGAAACTCAGCAAATTGTTGTTCAGGCTCCACAAGCGATCCCACAACCTATTGCAGCAGTTCCAGCAGCAGCTCCTGTAGCACCAGCGGCAGCACCTGCTCCTGCAGCTCCTGCAGCAGCTCCAGCTGATGACGAATCAAAATACATCACAGTTCTTTCACCGATGATCGGTACATTCTACCGCTCTCCAGGTCCAGACAAAGAAAATTTTGTTTCTGTTGGAGACTCAATCAAGCCGGGTGATGTTGTTTGTATCATCGAAGCGATGAAGTTATTCAACGAGATCGAAGCGGAAGTTTCTGGTAAAATTGTAAAAGTATTGGTGGACGATTCAACACCAGTAGAATACGATCAGCCACTATTCTTGGTAGATCCATCTTAAGTTAAACTTTATTGAGGATTGATTTAGGGATATCCCTGATTCAACTTCTAACCATATAAGTAGAACACTATGACTATGTTCAAAAAGATATTAATCGCGAACAGAGGCGAAATCGCGTTACGCGTAATTCGCACGGCAAAGGAAATGGGTATCAAAACAGTTGCTGTTTATTCGACAGCTGATAAGGATAGTCTTCCAGTTCGTTTCGCAGATGAAGCAGTATGTATTGGTCCAGCGAAAAGTGCCGATTCGTACCTTTCGATTCCAAATATTATCGCTGCAGCAGAAATTACAAATGCAGATGCCATTCACCCAGGATATGGGTTCCTTTCTGAGAATGAAAAATTCTCACGAGTTTGTCAAGAGCACAACATCAAGTTTATTGGTGCAACGCCTGAGCAAATTGCAGGGATGGGAGATAAAGCAAGTGCAAAAGCAACAATGATCGCTGCAGGCGTGCCTTGTATTCCAGGATCGAAAGGTTTGTTGAAAGATTTAGCTGATGCTAAGAAAACAGCGAAAAAAGTAAAGTACCCAATCATTTTGAAAGCTACTGCCGGTGGTGGTGGTAAAGGAATGCGTGTAGTTTGGGAAGAAGAAGGAATGGAAGCTGCTTGGGACGGAACTCGTGCGGAATCTGCTGCTGCTTTCGGAAACGATGGACTTTACATGGAGAAATTCATCGAAGAACCACGTCACATTGAGATTCAAATCGCAGGTGACCAATTCGGAAATGCATGTCACCTTTCGGAAAGAGATTGCTCAATTCAACGTCGTCACCAGAAATTGGTGGAGGAAACTCCATCTCCATTCATGACGGATGAACTACGTGAGCGCATGGGTGAAGCTGCAATTAAAGCTACGAAAGCTGTAAATTACGAAGGTGTAGGAACTGTTGAGTTCTTAGTTGACAAGCACCGTGAGTTCTACTTCATGGAAATGAACACGCGTATTCAGGTTGAGCATACAATTACAGAAGAAGTAATCAACTACGATTTGATCAAAGAACAGATCAAGTTAGCGGCCGGTGAAAAGATGTCTGGTGAAAATCATTACCCGAAATTGCACGCGATCCAATGTCGTATCAACGCAGAAGATCCTTGGGCTGATTTTAGACCATCTCCAGGGAAAATTGCAAGTTACCACGCTCCAGGAGGACACGGGATCCGTATCGATACTCACGTTTATGCAGGATATGTCATTCCTCCATTCTACGATTCAATGATTTCAAAATTGATCGTTGTAGCGCAAACGCGTGAGGAAGCAATCACGAAAATGAAACGTGCATTAGGTGAATACATCATCGAAGGAGTGAAAACGACAATTCCTTTCCACCAAAAATTGATGGAAGATCCGAAATTCAACGAAGGTGACTTCACAACTGATTTCATGAACACATTCGAATTTTAATTCGATCAGAAATAGAATTGAAATCCTCGGCTTCGGCTGGGGATTTTTTGTTTTTTGGAAAAGAGGACGGACTTCGACTCCGCTCAGCCCTCTAGTCCTTTAACAAAAATGTGCGGGGTGAGCGGAGCCGAACCCCAACTTATCCGTAACTTCGAACAACAATAAAACTCGAATTAGTATTCATGTTCCCGCTAAAATTTAGGCCTTTTCAAGAATTCATCGACACGAATACCATCGAACGAACACGGAGTCGTTTTATGGACTCTACAGTGTTGACCTTTGAGATGAACAAACGTTCGTTTAAAGCAATGGTTCAGGGTTCTCGGAAATATGATGTTCGTATCGAATTTGACGATGTTCAAGTGAAGAAAGCAACATGCTCATGTCCTTATTCAGACAAAGGCGCCTGCAAGCACATCATCAATGCGATGTTCAAAGCCGATCAACAACTCAGGATGTTAG
>CAJQOB010000161.1 GCA_905479845.1 uncultured Flavobacteriales bacterium | reverse complement strand
CATCTAGAAGAACAAGGTCGGGTGAAAGTTCATTGATTAATTTGATGCCAGACAATGCTGAATTCGCAGTTCCTATTAGCTCTACTCCTTCACAATATTCATTAATTATGATTGAAAGTGATTTTATCGCATCTTTTTCGTCGTCTATTATTACAGCTTTCATATTGAGTTTTATTCTTTCAAATGAGGAAGTTTTATTTCTACTCTAGTTCCCATACTAATATTCCCTCTTTTAAGATCAATTATTTCAACTGAGAAATCAAGTCCATAGAGTTGTTTAATCAAGTCCATTCGATTCGCAGTAATTTTTAACCCTGAAGATTCATGAGTTTCTCCTTTTGCTTTTTTGATATGTTCTGCCGTTTCTCTTCCGACTCCATCGTCTTCGACTATACATATTATGTGGTCCTCATCATCTATTAAGTGGATTCGAATTGTTCCGATTTCAGTTTTATTCAGAATTCCATGCCAAATGGCGTTTTCCACATATGGTTGCATTAATAGCGGTGGAATATTCAATTTATCCGTGTCGATGGACGCTGCAACATTGATTTCAAATTTAAACCTGCCTGCAAAACGTAAGGACTCTATTTGCATGTATGCAGTCAAGGTCTCAAGTTCTTTTGCTATTGGAATTAGTTTCATCTCAGAGTTCTCTAAGATGGATCGCATTAAGTTTGAGAATTGAGACAAGTATTTATTGGCACTGCGTTTATCATTTGATAAAACGTATGCTTGAATCGAATTCAGGGAATTAAAAATAAAATGGGGGTTCATTCGAGCTCGTAAAGCTTGCTGCTCAATATCTATCAATTTCCGCTCAATTTCTAATTTATCCTTCATCTTCTTAATTCGAAAATGAATAATGAGGTAGGTTATAATACCTAGTAAGACAGTACAAATACTATAAAACCACCATGTTTTCCAGAAAGCCGGGGAAATAGTGAAATTCATCGAACTTGGTTCACTGGCAATTCCATCGGAATTAATAGCCACTACTTCAAAGGTGTATTCTCCAGACGGAATAGAGATAAATTCAACGTTACGGTCTGATGTATATATCCAGTGACTATTGGAGTTCCCCTTTAGTCGATATTTATAGTGAAGATCAGAACTATAAGAAATCCCTGTGAAATTAATTTTTAGATGCCCTTGATTGTAATCAAGGCTATATGATTTTTTTATAGTTTGGAGTTCATTGTTTATTCTTACTGCGTCAATATGAATTAACGGGGCAACATTATTTTTTGAGTAATTGACGGGAAACTTCGTGATTCCTCCATCATGCCCTACAATAATTTTTTGTCCATCTGCATACAATGAACAGATACCGTTGGATAATAATCCATTTTCAGTTGAATAGACCTCACTATTTGAATAATCCGACATATCAATCTTAACGAGTCCAGATTCGGTTGATCCCCATACAAAACCTCCATTAATAATCATTTTCCGGCAGATGTTTCCAATCCTCTTGTTGTATTTATTGATACTAATCAGCCTCTTTTGATCCAATACATATATTCCTGATTCATTCGTTGCGATCCATAAACGCTGCTTGTCGTCCATACGAACGATATTCACACGGTTTGCGAGTTCTTTGTACTGATCTCCGAGAAATACAAGTTTATTGTGTAAGTCAAATTGGAATAGCCCGCCAACAGTCGGGATATAGAGAGTATTATCGTACCTATACTCACGACTGTGCTTTAATTTGTTTGGGATATTGTATATCGTGAAATTTTCGCGGTCTCCTATTTTGTTCACTTCAACTCTATAATAGCTAACACGAGCTTCGTAAGTATCGTTCAATCTATGATATTCGTGTTCTCGATTTTCCTTTACAAATTCCCCGTTAGCAAGTGTCATTCTTAGTTGGTCCATTTCGACAACAACAAAACCATCATCATCGAAGTACGTTCTTAAATATTCTGACTTATTATATGGACTATCATATATCTTTTCGAAGCCATCATTAGATTCAGTATAGATATCACCATAGTAACCAATGGCGGTCAGCTGATCCTGATCATTCCTGATTATTCCAGAAATTCTCGAATCCGTTCCCATGTTGACAACTTCCACTTCTAAATCTCTTGTGTAAAATACACCCTGAGATAGAGTGCTGAACCAATACGCACCCTCTCTATCTTTTATTACGCAGGTTACAGCCAGGTTATTTAGAAATTTCTTTTCGATCTCATTTATTGAATTCAATAAAAACGCACCATTGGATCCTCCAACAAAAAACTCCTTTTCATTTATTGAATACAAAGCCAACCCTTTAGTCTTAAATTCTTGAATAACTTTCACGGTATCTTCAGAAAAAGACAGAATGAACTTTCCGTAATCAATCCAAATTTCGCCGTTCGATCGATTGTATCCATTGACAGCTCTATAATGCATCGGTTCATCCTGAAGGCTTCTCATGTCGAAAGAAAATTCCCTTCCATTCATTTTATACCCTTTCTGTTTTCTGAATCCGGCTGAATCGCTTTTTAGACACCCTGAGACAAGTACTCCGTACTTGCTATTATCAATCTGTCTAATGATATATAGATTTTTAAGTTTTTCAAATTTATAATCTCCTTTGGGTGAGTGGTAAACTTTGTATTGTTCTGAAGTGGAAGAAATCCATATAGTGTCCGACTTATCGACATAAATAGAGTATATATGTCCAAAATTCTTTTCTGGTAAAACGTGATGAATGTGATCATCTTGAATGTATGACAACGAGCCATTGAATGATCGGAGCCATATTCTACCCTTTCGATCTTCAAAGAATCCAAAAATGGAATTGTCTGGCAGCCCATCTTTAACCGTGAAATTTTTAAACTCATATCCATTGTATTTGCTTATTCCATGGTCAGTGGCAATCCATATGAATCCTTTTTGATCTTCAAGAACACTATATGTTTCATTGCTTGTGAGTCCCTCGTCAATTGTGAAGTTGACGAATGATGGGGTTTGTGCAAACGAATTAGTCGTTAGAACTAAAGTGAAAATGAGCGAGCTCAGGTATTTCATTGATCAGAAGTTAAGTAATTCTACGAAATTCGGTTAAAAATCTTGAATATTGTCTTTTGGTTTACCTTTCTTTCTTCAAGAATTTTTCGAATAGTTGTCGGATCAATGTCAAGTTTCATGGCACATTCTTTTTGTGTTAATCCATTCACATACATGAATTGTTTTAGTTTTTTTGAACACGTTGTCCCTGCAAGATCAAAAAGTGGCGTATACCCAAGATATGCAAGAATCTTTGGTATGTATTGAATCATCGGTTCATGTCGATTCAGTTCCCAATTAGTAATGGTATCAGTTTTTACACCTGTTAAATGGGCTATACATGACTGGGATTCGTTGCCCTCAAGTCTTTTTCTTCGTAAATGGTCTCCAAGTGTGACACATTCTTCAATGGCTCTGTTATTGCTAGGTTTCGGGGCTTGTAAAGTAAATGACAAATGGGGTACGCAACCATGGTGTTGCGGTGATTACTTGCCTTGAATTCACCAGCGTTTGATTCCCCACGGTTTGACCTTGACTCAAGACAAACTTGACTCGAAACCCACACAAAATGATACTCGAAAAATAAACCTGAGTAGGTTGCGCAAACCTTTGAGCGGGCTACGGCAAA
>CAJQOB010000160.1 GCA_905479845.1 uncultured Flavobacteriales bacterium | reverse complement strand
AAACATTTAGCTACACTGGAGCTCAACAAACATTTGTTGTCCCAGCTGGTGTAACTAGTATTTCAGTTGATGCTTATGGCGCGCAAGGAGGATCAAATTCTCCAACAACAAACATCAATTACGGAGGTCGCGTTCAAGCGGATCTTCCCGTTACACCAGGAACGACAATTTACGTCTACGTTGGACAACAACCAACAGGTTTGACTGGTGGTTTTAACGGCGGAGGAAACGGCGAATCTGGTGGAATTGGCGGTGGTGGTGCATCTGATCTTAGAATTGGAGGTACTACATACGCGGAACGAGTTATCGTTGCTGGCGGAGCTGGTGGTGGTGGATTTTGGTCTGGTCAAGAAGTTCATGGTGGACTTGGTGGTGATTCCATCGGTGGTCCAGGATACCGAGTGAGTATCGCAAATTATGGAGGTGATCCAGGAACTCAAACATCAAGCGGTAACGGAACATGTGCTTCATTTAACAACCCAATTTGCGCTGGTGGATTCGGATATGGTGGAGCTCCATCTAGTTGTGGCTGTGAAGGCTACGGTGGTGGCGGTGGCTGGTACGGTGGTGCTGGAAGTGGAAACTGTCGCGGTGGCGGTGGCGGAAGCAGCTACACTGACCCATCGACAAGCAACGTAATCCACTCGCAAGGAGTTAGACCGGGACACGGAGAAATCACGATTTCTTGGGTTGGAGCTACAGCTATGAATATTACTCAAATTGCTGGTTTGCCAAGTGGATCAACTTTCCCTATTGGAACAACAATAAATACATTCGCTGCTGAAAGCAATGGTGGACTTGATACTTGTTCTTTTGTTGTAACGGTTGTTGACAACCAAGCACCTACTGTTTCGTGCCTACCGGGTATTACAATGTGTGAAGGAGAATCATTGTCGTCAACTGCGCCAACAACATCTGACAACTGTTCAGGTGAAACTGTAACATACAACACAACTGGTGCAACAGTGACAAGTGGTACTTCTTCTGTTGATGGAGTGGTATTCAACGCTGGAACAACAACAGTTTGGTACATTGTTACTGACGCCGTAGGTAATCAAGACAGCTGCTCATTTGATGTCGTTGTGAATGCACTTCCTACAGTGACCCTTGATGCATTTGGTGCGGATTCATTGTGTAACTATAATGATCCAATTGCACTTCCTGTTGGTACTCCAGCTTCTGGAACATACTCAGGAACTGGAATCAGTGGTTCGAACTTCGATCCATCAATTAGTGGAGATGGAACATTCTACATTTCATATACTGTAACGGATTCTACTGGATGTACAAATTCTGATTCAACGGCAATTGTAGTTGATGCTTGTGCAGGAATTAGTGAATATAATCCATTGTCGAATATTTCAGTATTCCCTAACCCATCAAACGGTTTGGTTACGATCTCATACGAAGATTTGAATGGTTCATTTGACTATACTGTAACATCAACAGATGGTAAGGTTATTCGTCGCAAGACTAATTCAACTGAAACTTCTGTGAGTTTGGATTTGAGTAGTGAGCCAACTGGAACATACTTGATTCAAATTGAAAGTGGAGAATTCCAACGAACATTGAAGTTAGTTAAAGACTAATCAATCATACTTAAAAAGCCCCGCAGAACTAACGTTCTGCGGGGCTTTTTAGTTAATATAAGATTCAACTCTACAGCTCGGACAAATTATACCTAATGCATGTAGCGTCTACCAATCTATTAATAGAGAAAAACTCACTCACCGATATCCTCATTCCATAGTGCGGGTCTTTCTTCAATGAATTTGGTCATCATATCTATACATTCTTGATTATTCAAGTCAATGACTTCCACTCCATGCTGCTCCATTAATTCGCGTGCTCCTGAGAACGTCACTGATTCCCCTACAATAACCTTAGGGATATTGAACTGCACAATCGTGCCTGCACACATGTAACACGGCATCAAAGTTGAATAGATTGTTGTTCCTTTATAACTTCCAACGCGTCCAGCGTTGTTCAGGCAATCCATCTCACCATGAAGAATGGGGTTTTGCTCCTGAACGCGTTTATTTCGTCCCTTCGCAATTACTTTTCCATCTTTAACGAGAACTGACCCTATTGGAATTCCTCCTTCCAATCGACCTTCTTTTGCCTCGTCAATAGCCATACGCATGAATTCATCCATAGTTTATTTTTTCCAACCAGACTTATCTGCCCGCTTTGTTTTTAATGCTTCAGTTGGCTCAGGAACATAGTGTCCTTTCCCTCCTGCTCTATCATCATTCCATGTATTCGGAATTCGATCTGATTCCGTTAACTCGTGCCATGTTTCATGTTGAGTCCCATCATCAAATTTCTCCATTGTGATACAATCTTCCACTGGGCAAACCAATGAACATAGATTACACCCAACACAATTCTTTTCGATAATTGTTGGAATGCGCGAACCATCTGTCGGTAAAGCAATTGCCTGATGAGCTCCATCATCACATGCGATGTAGCATAAATCACACCCAACACATTTGTCTTCGTTGATCTTCGCTTTTACTTCACTTTTCAGATTCAAATGCTTCCATTGCGTCACATTCGGTAGTGCTTTCCCTGCGAAATCGTAGATGGTATTATACCCTTTATCAGCCATAAATTTAAGCAAGCCTGCCTCCATTTCACGAACAATTCCAAATCCATAGTGCATTACAGCGGTACACACTTGAACTGAAGTTGCTCCAAGAAGGATAAACTCAACAACATCGCGCCACGTTTCAATCCCCCCAATTCCACTAATTGGCGTTCCCATGATATCTGGATGCTGCGCCAAATCTTTCAGCATGTGCAAAGCAATAGGTTTTACTGCAGGTCCGCAATACCCACCGTTTGACCCTTTTCCATCAACAACAGGATACGGAGCATACGTATCTAAATCAACTCCTACAATACTCTTCACTGTATTGATCAATGAAATTGCATCCGTTTTTCCTTGTACTGCAGCCAAACCTGGATCAGTAATGTGAGAAATGTTCGGCGACAACTTTGTAATTACTGGAATATTCGCTGCATCCATGACCCATTCGACAATCGTTTTGAGTACCTCTGGTTCTTGACCAACGGCGGATCCCATTCCACGCTCACACATTCCATGTGGACATCCAAAATTCAACTCAATTCCATCCGCTCCTGCGTCTTCTACTTGCTTGATGATATCAATCCACTCAGCGCGACTGTCAACCATTAACGAAGCAATTACCGCATGATCTGGAAAGTGTTTTTTTACCTCGCGCATCTCGCGCAAATTATCTTCCAAAGGTCGATCACTGATCAACTCAATGTTCGAGAATCCCGCCATACGTGTATCGCGATAATTTACCGCACCATACCGACTTGAAACATTAATAGTCGGCATTCCAAGTGTTTTCCAAACAGCTCCTCCCCATCCTGCTTCGAAGGCTTTCATAATTTGATAACCAGAGTTTGTTGGTGGAGCCGATGCTAGCCAGAAAGGGTTTGGTGCTTTTATACCTGCGAAATTCACTGATAAATCTGCCATATTTTGAGTTTTTTAGTTCTTAGTTTATTTGTTAATCCATTCGTGAATTCCATTTGCTGCCAGTTTTCCATCATAGGCTGCATTGACAACTTCTGCACCACCATTGATAGCATCTCCACCGGCGAAATACATCGGATTGGTAGATTGATTAGTATCTGGATTAACTACAATTCGTGTTTTTTGATCAATTTCTAATCCTTCGATTAGACTATAGAATGGCCCTTGCTTCGCTTGTCCAGTTGCCTTAATTACCATTTCGCAAGGAACAGTAAATTCACTTCCAGGAATCATGTTGAGTTTTCCATCTGTTGATTCCGTTTTGATGAATTTCACTCCTTCAACTTTTCCGTTTCCAACGATTTCTAGAGGCGATGAATTGAACAAACCTCGTACTCCAGCTCCAACGGCCAGTTCATATTCGAATGAGTACGCACCCATTCCGCTTTTATCACGACGGTAAGCAAGTGTTACCTCATCCGCGCCTAATCGAGCAGAGCCTGAAGCGGCATCCATTGCTGTGTTTCCACCACCAATCACCACAACTCTGTTCGCAATTTTGACATCCGAATGATTCAAACGCAGTTCTTCAATGAACTCAACAGCTCCAACAACTCCATCCAGGTCTTCGCCCGTCATGCCGAGTTTTGCGGTTCCTCCCAAACCAACACCAATGAAGATCGCTGAATAGTTTGCTTCCAATTCTGCTAGTTGTTCTTTTGTTGAAATTGGAGAATTGTACTTGATCGAATAACCCAATTGATTTTGGAGATATTCCATTTCTGCGAGTACTTCCTCATTCGTGATTTTATAAGGTGCGATTCCATGAACTGTAAGTCCAGAAGGCAAGGCTTTCGCCTCGAAAATATCCACGGTATAACCAAGTAATCGCAATTCACAAGCACAGGCTATTCCTGCTGGTCCTGCTCCAATTATCGCTATGCTTTTTCCATTATCTGGACCTGGAGTGTACAGTTGTTTTCCCGATTCAATTACTTGGTTCGTTGCATAGTTTTGCAGTCGTCCAATCAATAAAGGAGCTACGTCCTGATTGTTGTAAACACATGCTCCTTCACACAAAACACCTGTTGGACAAATCGTTCCACAGGCATTTCCCATCCAGTTTGAATCGTAAATTGTTTTCGCTGCACCTTCCGGGTTTCCCGTTTGAATCTGTTTAATGAACAATGGAATATCAATCCCAGTTGGACACGCATCCATGCATGGAGCATCATAACAAAACAAGCAGCGCGAACTTTCATAGTACGCCTGCGTGTCATTCATTAATGGTTTCTTCTGCTTGAAGTTTTCTTTAAATTCCTGCTCATTTGCAGGCCGTTTATATTCTGCCATATATTCACTTTTAGAGAAATCAGTGACCCCACACCTTAGCGCGAACGTTGGATTTCTTAAAGATTAATGTTCGTTTATAGTTCTGTTAAGACACCGTAAGTCTCTGGACGACGATCTCTGTAGAACTGCCATGTCGATCGCACTTCTTCAATTAAGTCCAAATCAAAGTCAGCGATTAGCAATTCATCATCGTCTCTTGATGCCTCGGCGAAAATTTGTCCACGTGGATCAACGAAGTATGATTGTCCATAAAACTTACCGAGGTTCCACGGTTTTTCTTCACCTACTCGATTGATACATCCCATGAAATAACCGTTTGCCGCTGCGTGTGCAGGCTGCTCCAATTTCCAAAGGTACTCGCTCAATCCAGCTACTGTTGCAGAAGGGTTGTAAACGATTTCCGCTCCGTTCAACCCCAATGCTCTCGCTCCATCCGGGAAGTGACGATCATAGCAAATGTAAACACCCACTTTCGCGTACTTCGTTTGGAAAACAGGATATCCAAGGTTCCCTGGTTTGAAGAAGAACTTCTCCCAGAAACCTGTTGTATGAGGAATATGATTTTTTCTGTATTTGCCCAAGTAAGTTCCATCCGCATCAATTACCGCAGCTGTGTTGTAAAGTACACCCGCAGACTCACGTTCGTACAATGAAGCAATAATTACCATGTCGTACTTTTTCGCGTAGTACTGTAGTTTTTCTGTTGTTGGTCCCGGAACTGCCTCTGCCGAAGCGTACCATTTACGATCTTGACCAGGACAGAAATACGGCGTATTGAAAATCTCTTGGAGACATAAAATTTGAACTCCAGCTTCTCCAGCTTGCTCAATGTAAGGGATGTGTTTGTCGTACATCGCTTGACAAATCTCTGCGATTGTCCCCTCTCCTTCCGTCATTGGAAGGCTCATTTGAATTAATCCTGATTTTACGATTCTTGGCATAGTGTAGTGTTTTTGATTGAATGAGTTTATTAAAGTATAAGTGAGGTCTTCCCTCTAGGGATGAACTTTCCATCACCTGGTTTCAGTAGGCATTGTTCGTTTTCGATGGCAATATTTCCTCTCAATAAAACTGTTTCCGTTTTACCCGTTACTTCCCACCCTTCGTAAGCAGAGTAATCACAATTCATATGATGCGTATCAACAGAAATTGTGTGTTTTTTCTTTGGATCGAACACAACGAGATCAGCATCTGACCCAATGGCGATTGTTCCTTTTCGCGGATACATTCCGAAGATTTTTGCTGCGTTCGTTGATGTTACTTCAACGAACTTCGTCAAGGAGATTTTTCCTTTTTCAACTCCTTCGGAATACATAAACTCTACTCTGTGTTCAATTGCCGGATGTCCATTTGGAATTTTTGCGAAATTGTCTTTTCCCATAGCTTTCTGTTCCAACGTAAACGGACAATGATCTGTTCCGACAACTTGCACTAACCCTTGATTGATCCCAGACCAAAGCGCTTCTTGATCCTTCTTTTCGCGAAGTGGAGGACTCATAACCCATTTGGCCCCATCCTCTCTTTCGTAGAGCGAAGCATCAATCATTAAATATTGAGAGCAGGTTTCAACCAGTACTTTTTGATTTCGTTTCGTTGCATTTCGCACAGCATTCAGGGCGCCCTCGCAGGTCATATGAACGATGTATCCATGGCAGCCAGTATAATGTAGCATGTCAGTAAATCGTGCAGACGCTTCTGCCTCCGTAACTTCTGGCTGCGATAAATAATGATAGATCGGTTTGGTGTTTCCTTGATCGAGATTCTTGCTGATCAATGAATCAATCATGTCACCATTTGTAGCATGAACTGTTACCAATCCGCCGTGCTTTTTAACGACTTTCATGAGCTGAACCATCTGACCATCATCGATCATTAATGCTCCTTTATAGGCCATGAACGTCTTGAACGAAGTAATTCCTTCTTCCTCGATCATTTGCACCACTTCTTTCGCTACCTCATCATTGAAATCTGTTACCGCCATGTGGTATGAGAAATCTCCAACTGCTTTGTGCAAGGATTTATCTTGCCATTCTTTCAAGGCATTGTGTAATGTATCACCTTGTGTTTGTAGAATAAATTCAATAACTGAAGTCGTTCCACCATGCAAAGCTGCGCGCGTTCCAGTTTCATAGTCATCGCTAGAATATGTTCCCATAAACGGCATGTCCAGGTGTTCATGAGGATCGATTCCGCCAGGAAAGACAAGCTTATCTGTTGCGTCAATTATTTTATCAGATTGATAGCTCAAGTCTTTTCCAAT
>CAJQOB010000159.1 GCA_905479845.1 uncultured Flavobacteriales bacterium | reverse complement strand
CGTTTTTTCCTCTCATTTTGCAAGGTTTTGAACACAAGTTAGCTCAACACTTGCAATTTTGGTAAACTCAAACAACTAGGTTTTCAACAAAATTATGATAGAAATCAATGGGTTGAATAGTTCTTAAGGAACGACTAAATATGTAATTTAGCTTTGACCGTATCCGAGCTAGGTTCAACCGCAATATCAATACCTTTATTTATTCCTCCTAACGGACTTCGCGTCCACAAAGAATAATTATCTTTTCGAATAAATTCGAAAGTCATAGAATCATTTTTATTAGTCGCAACAAATTCTCCATTAATAGAATCCCAAACGGATGTTAAAATATTTTCAGAGTATATATCATCAATAACTTCAAATTCATCGGCGTAGCTTTCTGGTGAGCGCATTGGGTGTTTGAGGTAATCTGATAATGGATATGGGTATGACGGGGAAAAACCAAAATAAATACCAAAATCTCCATTCAACTCATCTTCGACGGATAGATTTGTAAAATCTAACTCAGAGGATGAATAAACCTTCGAAGTTTTAGGTAGCTCAAGAAGGTATACACCTATTTCAAATCGATTGATATTTCCATCTGAAAAAGCTGGCTTAATTTCTTCCTTTTCTTCTTGGGTGCTCTTCTCTATATTTTGATCGAAGTCTTTATTTTCTCTACCGCAAGAAACAGAAAGAAAAACAATCGAAAAACAAAACAAATACTTTTTCATAGTTCATTATTTAATGAAGTGGCATTTCCTCGAAATCTTCCACAGGTGTTGAATCGGGGTCAGGATCAAATCGATACTTACCTGAATTACCATTAAATTCTTTCGTTTTAATATTCTTAGCGTTCATGCTGTTTAGATATCCTGTGACACCCGCCCCTATACCTCCGGCATAAATGGAGTTTCGTAACCAAAATTCAGCAATTTCCCTTTTAGTTTGAGTAGTAAGTTCGACGCCTGAACCTACTGCTCCCATCATACCTGATCCCTTATAATGAACTTTACCATTCTTGGTTGTATAGTTATCATCCGCACCATCCATATGAAGTATTTCATGAGTCGAAACCTTCGACTTTTCAAAGTCGACTTCCTGATTTGGCGTACTATCTTCAAATGCTATTGGAGAAATATAGTCTGCTATTACTTGAACTGCATCAGTGTTAAGCCCAGATAAACCAATTGGATCATTAAGTCCTGATATAGGAGCAATATCATCAACCATTACTACTAATTGAACCTGCTTATACTTTACTTCTGATAAACTTTCAGCATAGGCGGAATAATTTGAGTGCAAATTCATTTCAACATTAAGATGAATTTTCTTATCTGTATCTAAGTGAGTGTACAACCCTCTTAACTCACGCATTATGCCAGCATCATCAGCTTTATCTTCACTAAACTCATAAGCAAAATTAAATCGGTAGCTGTTCTTTATATTTTGAGCGATTTTCTTTCCTTGCTGCTTAGTTAAATTGGTCGAGGATTCATTGACCAGAATAAGATCTCTTGAAACGTCAATAGATACAGTAATTGTTAAGCTACCATCCTCATTTACTTTACTTTTCACTGTCCACCCAATTATTGGCCCTTCACCATTTTCGTCAATATACAAAATTGGATTATTCGCAGCAAAGCAATACGGAGACATGAAGGGGTACTGATCCATTTTGGGGTCAAGGCTTAAAAATCTTCCCAATCTCGGGTTATACATCATTGCACCGAAATCATAACTATTTCCATTCCCGCTGACTTCGTTGTCAGTTTCCATACCATTATACGCGTAGCGGTAGTGCTGTGTGTGTGTGTGTGTGTGTGTGTTTAGCTACAATTTTCATCATTTCAAAACAAAACTTTTCCTCGTTTGGAAAAGCTGAAATAAAGATAGAAATCGTTTTGTAATACAGGAATTTAAGGCATAAAAAAACACCAATATTTCTATCGATGCTTTTGAGGGACATTTGAGGGACATTTAACCCGTTTGAGGGACATTTGAGGGTCAATCCCCTTTATTTCAATTTATATCTGGTCAATTTATTTACCCCTTCCACTTTTAAAATTTCTAAGTCAACCAGTTTATCTAAGTCTCTTAATGCCGTTTTACGCTGAACCCCAATCAATTCTTCGTATTCCTTTCTTGAAATACTTTTATTTTTCTTTAGATACTCGATCACTTTCAATTGTCGATCATTCAAATCTAAGGTTGTTCAAAATTCTGGAGCAGTTTTATTTTTATACAACGTAACAGCAATACCTCCACCGACTTCTTCTATTAAAGGTTCTGGTAATCCATACTTTTCACATTCCTCCATTACTTTGACCGTTCCACGTCCCCATGATTCAATGTGACCACCTAAATAAAAGGCATTCGCCATTAGATGATTTCTTGGATACGAATCATGGTCCTTTTTCAAATCCTCTATGGTAAGCCCTTGCGGTAAAGTTCCAATATTCCAGATTCGCAGACGATCAGGGTAAACCTTGATAGTTATGGGTGTCGTTCGGTACTCTCGATGAATGATCGCATTGAATAAGATTTCTCGTATTGCTTGATATGGATATTCTGGTCTTTCTATTCGTCGAAGTCTTTCATAACTGATTGGACTTATAATATACTTCGCATCTAAAATCTCAAGAGCCTTATCGGCAAGTTCAAACGCATTACTTTCAACGACATCTTGGATGATCAAATCAGCACTTGACGCTCCAAATTTTCCAATTTTCAGATAAGCAGTAAACTCGGTATCTCTAGGGTCTTTTCCGAAGAGCAACATTGCAGCACGAGTTAGGTTGCCATCAGTAGTCATCAGCTTCAGGTTACGAAGAATTTTTTCTGTAGAAGTTGA
>CAJQOB010000158.1 GCA_905479845.1 uncultured Flavobacteriales bacterium | reverse complement strand
TTGTGGCAACGCAATCGTTCCTGTAATGACGGAAGGTGCAGACCCAGTATGTACAGGAGATAAAGTGTATACTTTTACCTATACGGACTGTGCAGGAAATGCTGTAGCTTGGACATATACCTTCTCTATTAACGATAACGTGGCACCAACAGCGAGTAATCCTGCTCCGTTATCAGTTCCTGGTTCAATGAATGTTCCAGCGCCAGATGTTACAGTGGTAACGGATGAGGCTGATAATTGCGATCCAAACCCTCAAGTAACATGGGTAGATGACGTATCAACAGGAACTCCTTGTGTGGATGAAGTAATCGTTCGAACGTACATGATAACAGATGCTTGTGGTAACACAACGACTGTGACACAAAACATTGCAATCGAAGCTGTTTATCCTCCATTGAACGCAGGAGTGGATCAGGTTATCTGTGCAGGTGAAAGTGTAACTCTAACAGCTGATAATCCAATGGGGATTACGCCAGTTGTTTGGTCAAGTCTAGTATTCTCACCAGTAACTGACGGTGTACCGTTCTCACCAACTACAACAGGAGTGTATACAGTAACGCTAGATAATCTAGGATGTATTAGTACTGACGACGTAACTGTAACTGTTGAGGATTTACCTCAAGTTAGTTTCATTGGAGATGTAATTGCTGGATGTGAGCCGTTGACTGTCGTATTTACGAATACATCGACTTCAACATCTGGTATTGATAATTGTACATGGGAGTTTGAAGGTGATCCACAAACGTACGCTGGATGTAATGATTTCACGTACACATTCCAAAATGGAGGTACGTATGATGTTACTTTAACAACTCAATCTGTGACAGGATGTACAGCATCTGTTACGTATACAGATTACGTTTATGTAGAGGATACACCGGTCGCTGAGTTTACACCGTCAACTACAGAACTACTGAATATCGATACTCAAGTTGATTTTAACAATACATCAACTGGTGCTACGGATTACGTTTGGGATTTTGGATACCCAACAGCAAATTCAACGGAAGAGAATCCAACGCATACATTCCCACAAGAGAATGCAGGATCATATACTGTAGAATTGTTTGCATATTCCCCATTGGGTTGTGTAGACTCTACGCAGGTTACGATCAGCGTGGTTGAGGAAACAATCTATTACGTTCCAAATACATTCACTCCAGATGGAGATGCTTTCAACCAGTATTTCCAAGCAGTGTTCACGTCTGGATACGATCCATTCGATTTCCAATTACTTATCTTCAATAGATGGGGAGAGGTTATCTGGGAATCACATGATGCAAGCGTTGGATGGGATGGTACCTACAATGGAGAAATCGTTCAAGATGGGGTTTACTCTTGGAAAATTGAATTCAAAACGTCCCAAAATGATGAAAGAAAAGTTGTTGTAGGACATGTTAATGTTCTTCGTTAATCAAGTTTGAGAATCATGAAAATGGTTTGAAACAGTTTCCAAATGATTGTTCTACATACTCGATTTCAGTTCCAACGATTGATGGGTGTTCGAATGTTGCGATGTATGACACATATAACTTCAAGGTTTATGATTCAAGCGGTAGCTTGATTTTAGATAACACCACAAATACAAATAATGTTCAAGTTACATTCCCTGCGAATGGTACGTATACAATTGAAGTGATTTATACCATCGTTGATAATACAGGGTGTACTCAAACACTTTCGTATCAAGAGAGTTTCGATTACGTGCATTGTGATTGTCAAATACTAGGGCCTCCAACGTTTATGGATTGCCAGCCTGGAATAAATCCAGATGCCACTTTTCAAACCTTGTTCTGGACTCCTGTATCGGGTGCGGTCTCATACGAAGTCGAAATCATATTGAATGATCCTACTTGTTGTCCTAATTCTACGGATCCAATGTTCACATTCATTTTTCCAAGAACAGGTACATCAATGAATATTCCAAATGGACGCTGCTACTCTTGGATAGTGCGATCAGATTGTGCTAATGGGACAAAATCTGATTGGTCGAGTAGATCATGCTCCTGTGGAACGAAGGGCGGATCTGATGGGTCATCGACAAAATCGCTGACTCAATTTGACGAACAAGTTGAAATTGGAGAATTACATCTTGTATCAGTTCCAAATCCTTCTAGTGATTATGTAAATATTACCCTGACTGGATGGTCGGATGAAATTCTGATTAACCACCCGGAAATTATCATTTACGAAATGTCAGGTAAAGTGATTTACAGAGCTGAAATCGCCTTGGACGAAACCAAAAGGGTAGATGTAAGCTCGTTCAATTCGGGAATATATTTAATCAACATAGTTGACGATGGTGCTATCTTGTCAACAGAGAAGTTAATCGTTGAGTAACGAATAGCAAATTCAGGTAATAAATAAGGCAGTCCGAAAGGGCTGCCTTATTTTGTTTTTATACAATATGCTTGAGTAATATTACTTCTTTACTTTCTCAGCCCCATCAAGTACTTTCTGCTTCAGTTCATCCATGTACTTCAACAAGCGTTCAAGTAATTCAGGATTGGAAGATCCAATGATTTTTGCAGCTAAGATTCCAGCGTTTTTTGCTCCATCAAGAGCTACCGTTGCAACAGGAATACCTCCTGGCATTTGAAGGATAGATAGAATACTATCCCAACCGTCAATAGAGTTTCTAGATTTTACTGGAACACCAATTACGGGAAGTGGAGTCATGGAAGCTGTCATTCCAGGAAGATGCGCTGCACCTCCAGCACCTGCAATGATTACTTTAATTCCACGTTTGTGGGCATTCGTTGCATAATCGAACATTTTTTCTGGAGTTCTGTGAGCCGAAACGATATCCAACTCGTAGGCAACGCCCAATTCATCCAAAATATCTGCTGCGTCTTGCATCACCGGAAGATCCGATGTACTACCCATAATAATTCCTACTTCTGCCATGGTATTTTAAGCTTTGGACAAAGGTAGTGATAAGATTAAACTTCTGTTAGAACTTTGTATCCTTTAAGGTTGTCGATTCCCCAATTAGCCAATTCTTCTTCATTCCATAATTCTGGGAAGAAAATTCTTCGTTGGTAACGTGGGTGCATGTATTTGTGCCAATCGCTTCCTCCAGTTGCCTCAACATTTACTTCACCGCTATCCAAGTACTTGGCTGCCGCATCATAATGGTGCATTACCCAGTCAATATTTACAGTGTGATCATAGTGACGCATTGCATTCACTAATTGAACATCTTTCTTGTGAGAATCCGGTAGAGATTTGAACTTTGTCCACAGGTTGACAGTGTTGTACTCTTTCATCCAAGTGATCAGCTCTTTCTTGTATTTCTTCTCGAAATTTAGGATCAATTTGTTCTTTTCACCTGTTTTGTGATCTATACCGGCTGCTTGCCAATACATGTTATTAAACGCGTGCTCATACGGTGTATCACGATCAATTGTTTTTCTAAATCTAAAGTCGATTAGATTGATCAGTTCTGTTGAGGCAATTTCAATTTTTCTGTATTGAGCAGATTGAAATCCGCTTGCAGGAGTTAAAGTATCTCGAAATTTCATGTATTGTTCAACTTCCATTCCCTCGCCCATGATGTCAAATGAGTTAGAGAGCATATCGAAGTAGCGACTAATGCGCATTAAGTGCATCGAAAACTTTTCAGGTCCGATATCTTCAGTGAAGGAAATCTGTTTCCCTTCCCAAAGGATCATTTTGAACAGTAACTCATTTATTTGATGGTACATTATAAAGACCATTTCATCGGGAAGTTGGGTACGTTGGGTTTGCAAACCTAATAAGGCATCCACTTGAATGAAATCCCAGTAAGTCATTGGTTCGGCGTATAACAATCCTGATAGATGCGTATCGGGATTCTGTCCCATTGCTTCGTACTTTGCAACAATCGCTTCGATGAGTTCTTTTCTCTCCATGATAATTTGTTCGGTTGGTCAAATTTAAGGAAATCAAATTGGTCAGAATATGATTTCGATCACTTTGTGGAATTGAAAGCGAATTTGTCGGTCATATTGCAATAAATCTATTTCGCAATATGACGAAACAGTTATCAGAATGGGTACTTTTTAAAGAAAATAAAGTAACATTTTTTAATTTTGATTCTAGCACAGGCCCTTTTTACACTCCTAAAGACTCTTTCAAAGGTCCATACGATGATCGACTAATTGGTATTCGTTCACCATTCTTTAGCGCAGCCCGATAGCTATTTTTTTCGAAAGGTTCGATTCCAGTTAGCTCATTGAGATTCAAAATAAATGATCTATGAATTCGTACAAACTGTTGTCGATCCAAGGTTTTCTCGTAATACGTCAACGTCTTCTTTTTGAGATAGGTTTTCTCATTGGTATGAACCTTCACATAATCGTCATATGTCTCAAGATAAATCACATCCTGAATTGGAATTATTTTTATCGAGTTTTTATCTTTAATCACGATGCGCAAATGGTCGTCCGGTTGTTTTGAGATTTCTCCAAAAGATGACGAGACGTCTTTCTGTTGAGTTCCTTTCCACTTTGTGAGCGCCCGGTCGAATCGTTGTTCCGAAAATGGTTTTAGGAGGTAATCTACTGCTGATGTTTCGAAAGCTTTCAGTGCATATTCGTCAAAAGCGGTCGTAAAGATGACAGAAATAGGTTCGTCGACGAGTTCCAACATTTCAAAACCATTGATCTTAGGCATTTGAATATCGAGGAATACTAAATCAGGTTTTAAGGCATCAATTGATTTTAAGCCTTCGTATCCGTTCGAGCATTCACCAACAATTTCATATTCTGGTTTTTCTTGAAGGAATGAACGAACAATTGATCGCGCCAAAGGCTCATCGTCGATAATTAATACTTTAATCATAGTACTGGAATAGTTAAGTGGGTAGTGAATTGGCCATTTTCCGAAGAAGTATTCAGCTGCTGTTGTTGACCGTAAATGAGGAAAATTTTCTTTCTGATGGATGTTAACCCATATCCCGTCCCAGAAGAAGCACGCTGAGCATCTTGGTCAAATGGGTTTTTGACAATTACATCGATTTTATCTTGAAGGTATTTTATCGAAATTGAGATCTCCACCTGATCTAGGGAACCGTAGAGCCCATATTTAATGGCGTTCTCTATGATGGGTTGAAGAATCAGGGAGGGCACTTTTTTGTCAAGGGCGTTCTCTTCGATGTCGATCACGACATTGAGGCGATCTCCAAACCTGATTTGTTCAATGGCGATATATCGATTCAGGTGTTCGATTTCATCACTCAAAGGAATCAATTCTTGATCATCTTCCTTCACAGCACGGCGCATGAAGTCGGAGAGTAGATGAACCATTTCTCTAGCTTTTTTCGGGTCTGATACTGTCAAAGCGCTAATAGAGTTCAAGCTGTTGAATAAGAAATGAGGCTTGAACTTTTGTTGCAGGCTGTTAAGCTCGATTCGAACGGCTTCGCGTTCTTTGTCCACAGCGTACGATTGAATCCGTTTAACGTGTAAGTGTTCTTGATCGATCCACAGAACAGCTGTTATCAAAAGGAAGCACAATAGAATAATAACTCCGCGAACAATGATGGTTGTTTGAACAAAATTGGAGTAGGCTGATTCATCAGAAAAGTACCGCGTTAACGAGTAAATAATTAACAACGAAAGACCGGAAAACAATGCGGTACTCGATAGGTTCGGTAGCCCAAATACTTTGTTGGTGTGAAAGTATCGTTGGATTACTGTGATGATCACAAGAAAAAGGAGTAATGTTCCAATTTGAACTCCAGCATCAATTAGAATGCTGCGCACAAGAGCGTCTGCCTTTACCAAATGGATAATAGGAAGAGTGCTGACAGCAAAAAGCAGGATGATCAATTGGACCATCCTGTAATTGAATATACTTTGCTTTTGGATATTCATTCTATAGGTAGTTATGAATTTCAACTCCTCCAAAGAAGCAATTTCCTTTTAGGATTAAAACTTTATTGTCGTCCATTTCTGAGGCGTTAACCATAGGTCGTTTTTCTTCCACTCCGCCAAAGATCGTGGTTAATTCCGACTGCAATCTCCAATCCGCAGGTACTGCAATTGTTAGTCCTCCGAAAACTGTCGTTGCATCGATTATTGCCGGTTGTTGAAGATCGGCATGAGTCAGGTTTAATTCTGTTCCACCGAATACGGATGTGATTTTCGCTCCTCGAAAGTTTTTACTAATTACCGTCTTTTCTGTTCCTCCAAAAACTGTGCTTGTCTCAAAATAATCTGCGCTCGCTTCTTCTGAAGAGTCAAAGACTACAGCTTCAAAGTCCTTGTTCTTTCGGGAGTGCTTATCAAATCCCAATGCTTTCCAAAGAATTGTTACACCAACTCCAATTACTACCACGGGAACAATTAATCCTCTATCAATCATGTTTGGTTGAAATTCATTGATAAGGAATACGGCGCCAACTCCGATTAGAACATAAGCCCAAAACTTTTGGAAATTGTGTTTTATCAGTGATACTACTCCAACTGCTATTAAGATCATTTTCCAGGAGTAGATCCAGTTCGGAATATCTATTCCTGATCGATCCAGTAGGAAAAGTGTACCGAATGCTATTACTAGCACACCAGCTAAAATTTTTGATTGTTGTTCTCTTTTTCTGTAGTCAGCGTCAAATTGTTCCATGATGTTTGTTTTTCGTTATGGATCAAATGTAAGATAGCAACTTTGGTCTAGAAAGGGTAAATCGGTGAATGGTGGTCAGAAGTAGGTGAGTTGTACCGCTTGTTTGCTTTTGTCGGTGAATGGTGGATCTTGGATTAGCTTCGCTGGAAATCAAAAGCAGTGCTTTTTCTTCTTCGGCGGTGTTGGATTTGCTGGATTTTCCGATTGTCCGACCTGATTCTTGAGTTAAGTTGGGCGTTCCCCTTTCGGGACGTGCTCACCGCGGCAAGTCTTTCCGGAAAATCGTCAAGAGCTTTCTGCTAAGATCACTAACGCACAGACGCTTCCAGTACCAGTCATGCAAGGGTTGAGGCACTCGAAGCTCATATTTATGACTTGCAAGTCCACAAAAAAATCGGGAGACTCAAAATGAACCTCCCGATCTAATAATTTATTCTTTATCCATAAACCGTCGGGCCATTGGATAGTCCGAAAATCGGATGATCGATTAAAGTGTGCCTCGCTTCTCTTGTTCTCTTTCAATAGATTCAAAAAGGGCTTTGAAGTTTCCTGCACCGAATCCGCGAGCACCCATTCGTTGAATGATTTCAAAGAACAAAGTTGGACGGTCTTCAACTGGTTTTGTGAAGATTTGTAACAAGTACCCTTCCTCATCAGCGTCAATCATGATACCAAGAGCTTTTAATGCTTCGATATCTTCTCTGAGTTCGTGATTGTGAGCCATCAAACGTTCTGGAACCGCTTTGTAATATTCATCAGGAGGAGTAGTCAAGAATTCCACACCTCGCTTACGCATATCCGAAACTGTCGAAAGGATGTCATTTGATGCTACCGCGATGTGTTGTATACCAGGTCCTTCGTAAAAATCAAGGTACTCCTCAATTTGAGACTTCTTCTTTCCTTCAGCTGGCTCGTTGATTGGGAATTTGATTCTTCCGTTTCCATTACTCATTACTTTACTCATCAATGCCGAGTATTCAGTCGTAATTTGTTTGTCATCAAATGAAAGGAAGTTTTCGAAGCCCATTACGTCTTCGTACCATTTTACCCAAATGTTCATTTCATTCCAACCAACATTCCCTACCATGTGGTCGATGTATTTCAATCCAACTGGCTCTGGGTTGTAATCAGATTCCCATTTTTCAAATCCTGGGAGGAATGTTCCTTTGTAGTTCTTACGCTCAACAAAAATGTGTACTGTTTCACCGTAAGTGTAGATCCCAGCACGAACAACCTCTCCGTGTTCATCTTTCTCTACAGTTGGTTCCATGTATGATTTAGCGCCACGTGAAGTCGTTTCCTCGTATGCTTTGCGGGCATCTTCTACCCAAAGAGCAACAACCTTAACACCATCACCATGTTTCACGATGTGATCATTGATGGATGATTTTGAACTCAATGGAGTTGTTAAAATCAACTTGATTTTGTCCTGTTTTAATACGTAAGAAACGGAATCAGTCGATCCTGTTTCTAATCCGCGATATGCGTATGATTGAAACCCGAATGCTGTTTTATAGAAGTGAGCTGCCTGTTTTGCATTCCCAACATAAAATTCAACATAATCAGTTCCTAAAAGAGGCAAGAAGTCTTGCGCTCCTTCAAAGATTTTTTCTAATCCGTAATCTACGTTTTCTATGTCTTTTGCCATGATGTTTTTTATTGTGAACCTTCCGTGAAGGTTAATGTTTTATTTATTCAATTATCCATGATTTGTAATAATCATCCACTTGTAAATTCATTGCTTCCTCGGTAATCATTACTGGAGCAAATGGGTCGATCATTACGGCTAATTCTTCTGTTTTCGTTTTACCTACACTTCGTTCAATTGCACCTGGATGAGGTCCATGAGGGATTCCTCCAGGATGAAGCGTAATCATTCCTTTTTCAATGTTATTTCTTGACATGAAATCTCCATCCACGTAGTACAACAACTCCTCAGAATCAATATTGCTATGATGATAAGGTGCTGGAATAGACTTCGGATGATAATCATAGAGTCTTGGCACGAATGAACAAACTACAAATCCTGCAGCTTCAAAAGTTTGATGAACCGGAGGTGGCTGGTGAATTCTACCAGTGATTGGCTCAAAATCATGAATCGAAAAGGCATAGGGATAATGGAATCCATCCCAACCGATCGCATCGAATGGATGATTTGAGTGTGTGTATTCCCATAACATCCCTTGCTTTTTCGAAAGAACCTTGAAAGTTCCTTTTTCGTCGTGAGTTTGAAGGTCCATTGGAACTCGAAGGTCACGCTCACAAAATGGTGAATGCTCCAAAAGTTGTCCAAAGTTGTTTCTGTATCTTTTTGGAGTTACGATTGGACTTGAGGACTCAACAAAGAGTAATCTGTTTTCTTCCGTGTCGAAATCGATTTGGTAAGTAATACCTCTTGGAATAATCAGATAGTCTCCATATTTGAAGTCAATATTTCCAAACATGGTTCTGAGTTTCCCTGAACCGACATGAACGAAAAGCATTTCATCCGCATCACTGTTTCTGTAGAAATAATCCTTAGAAAAAGATTTCGGCGCTGCCAATCCAATATTCAGGTCTTTATTCGTGAAAAGCACTTTTCTGCTTTCAATGTAATCGTCCTCAGGTTTCAAAGAAAAGCCTTTGAAGCTCATTGCTTTCATGTTCTTTTCAATGGCGACTTTAGGGGTAAGGTCTCTCAATTGTTTCACTTCAGTAACAACCGTCGGTGGGTACAAGTGATAGATCAAAGAGGACATTCCAATAAATCCAGCAGTACCGAATAACTCTTCTTGGTACAAGCTGCCATCTTGCTTCTCGAATGTCGTATGTCTTTTTGGTGGGATTGATCCCAGTGTATGATATCTAGGCATTTTTAATGTGTTAAAACTTTATGATTAAATGATTTTCAAGTAAAGTTTACCTCACTCGGGATTACGTTTTATTAGAAAAAGAAGTAATAAACTTAGTTCTGACCACATAACTGATACATTTAAGGCAAATATACGGATTCCCATACCGCAATAAAAATGACTTCAATCAGGATTATGAGCTTAAGTGAAAAAAGTGCATTTCTTGGTAGGAATTTAGTTAAATTTTACCTCTATTTGCGATCTAAGGATTGAATTATGAGAAAGGTTTTGGTCATTGGTGCTGGAGGGCAGATAGGTACGGAGTTGGTCATTCGATTGCGTGAAAAATTAGGTTCGGAAAATGCGATAGCCGCAGATTTGAAAGCTGATTGTCCGGCTTCATTAAAAGGTGGTCCATATATCCAAATGGATGTTTTAGATCGTGAAGCTGTTCGAAAAGTGATTATTGATCAAAAAATTACTGAAGTCTATCTTTTAGCAGCATTATTGTCTGCAACTGCCGAAAAACACCCTGATTTTGCTTGGAAGTTGAACATGGACGGTTTATTTACCATTCTTGATCTGGCTAAAGAAGGATATTTAAAGAAGATCTTCTGGCCTAGCTCGATTGCTGTTTTCGGACCAACAACTCCCAAGGAAAATACTCCGCAAAGAACTGTTATGGAGCCAAGTACGGTTTACGGCATCTCGAAACAAGCAGGTGAACGCTGGTGTGAATACTACTATGATAAATTCGGTGTTGACGTTAGAAGTATTCGTTATCCAGGACTAATTTCATATACAACTCTACCTGGTGGGGGTACTACGGATTATGCCGTAGATATTTTCTATCAAGCTAAATTGGGGAATAAATTCTCATGCTTTCTCAAAGAAGATACACGACTTCCGATGATGTTCATGGAGGATGCTATTCGCGCAACCTTGAATTTAATGGAGGCTCCTATCGATAAGATTGGAATTCGATCATCGTACAATTTGTCGGGATGTGATTTCACCCCAGAAGAAATTGCTAACGAAATCAAAGAGCACGTTTCGGACTTCGAAATAGCTTATGATCCTGATTACCGACAAAGTATTGCGGAATCATGGCCAAGCTCAATTGATGATTCTCAAGCAAGAGAAGATTGGGGGTGGAAAGAAGAGTATAGTTTGAAAGATCTTGTAAATGTGATGCTTGAGAATGTAAATGTTGATTTATTAACACAAGATTAACGATTTAACGCTATGTTTTAGGAATGCGGGATTCCGCACTTTATTTGTCGATAAAATGTATAAGTTAGACGAAAAACCCGCATTTTCCTTTGCAATTATCGTTTGTCTTCGTACATTCGTTAATAAACTAGAACTTGAAAAAACTATTGTGCTCCTGAACTTTGATATAACTTTGTTATGACTATGAGAAAATTCTTGGCGTTTGTATTTATCGTATTCATCAGTGGGTCGGTTTCTGCGGCGATGCCGAAAATTGGTGATCAAGGAGGGATCAATCAAAAAGTGGATGGAAAAAAACAAGGTAAGTGGATTTACCTTGGAAAAGATCGTCCCACTTCTGGCTATCCAGCGGAAGGGAAAATTGAAGAAGGCTCTTACATTGATGATCGAAAAGAAGGCGAGTGGGTCAAATACCACAGTGATGGTGAAACACCAAAACTGAAAGGTACCTATGAAAATAATCGTCCAAATGGGCCTTACGTGAAGTACTGGCCAGATGGAAAGATTAAAGAACAAGGAACGTTTTCACGAAATAAGTACAAAGGTCCTTTAAAGCGCTACCATAAAAACGGTGTGCTGGAGTATGAGGCTGATTACTCAGAAGACGGTAAAGAGCAGGGAACTGTGAAGTACTTCTATACTAACGGTCAAGAGGAGTTTGTATACGATGCTCAAAACGGAATCCCTTCTGGAAAAGCGGTTCGTTACTATGAGAACGGTGATCCGAAAGAGGTGATCTTCTATTCTGCAGATGGAAAAGTAGAGCAATCGGAACAAAAAGAAATGGTGAGTGCACCAGTGAATCACGTGGATCCAGAGCAAAATCGTGAGGCAGCACCGAAAATTTCGGTTCCTAGAACAAAAGGAGTTCCATTCAAAGCAAACGGATACAACAAAGTGTATAACGACAACGATGAAATTAGCCAAGATGGTGAATTCAGAAATAGTCGACTTTGGGATGGAAAAGTATACGTGTATGATTCGGATGGAATTCTACTCAAAGTAAAAGTCTTCAAAAAAGGAGTTTATCATTCAGTTGGTCAACTCTAATAAACTAGAAAACAACTCAAGAGGCTCCGATTAGGAGCCTTTTTTTATGGATACAAAATCGGATTAGCTATATTTGAAATTATAATCAAAAACCTATGAATAAGAAAGGTGGTCTGGAAATCCCCGACTTCAATCAATCCCTGAAAATCGACAAGGTTGGGGTTGAGGAACGCGTGGCACGATTCCAAAAAAGAAGCATCAAGAAAGAATCGAAAATGCAAGGTCTGAGAATGGCGTTGAACATGATTGATTTAACAACTTTAGAAGGGAAAGATACTCTTGGGAAGGTTAAACAAATGTGCTACAAAGCAATGCATTTGCATGATGTTCACCCTGGGCTTCCAACTGTTGCCGCCGTTTGTGTTTACCCATCGATGGTTAAAACTGCTGTGAATGAAGTGAAAGGGAGCGGTGTGAAAGTAGCCTCTGTGTCTACTGCCTTCCCAAGCGGTCAAGCACCATTGGAGGTGAAACTAATCGATACGAAATTTGCCGTAGACTCTGGAGCGGATGAAATTGATATGGTGATTTCGCGTGGTAAATTCCTAAGCGGAGACTACAATTTTGTTTTTGATGAAATCGCCGCGATTAAAGAAGCTTGTGGTAAAGCTCGACTGAAAGTGATTCTTGAAACTGGAGAGCTCGTTACCTTGGATAATGTCCGCAGAGCCAGCGATATCGCAATGTACGCTGGAGCAGATTTTATCAAAACATCAACAGGAAAAATACAACCTGCAGCAACCATGCAGGTGACATATACAATGCTCGAAGCAATTCGTGATTTCCATTTAGCAACAGGTAAAATGATTGGAATGAAGCCTGCAGGTGGAATTTCTAATTCGAAATTAGCATTGCACAACTTGGTCATGGTCAAAGAAACACTCGGAAATGATTGGCTTACGAACGAATGGTTCAGATTCGGAGCGAGTAGCTTAGCCAACGATGTCTTGATGCAGATCATGAAAACAGAAACGGGTATTTATCAATCAAAAGATTACTTCTCAATCGATTAATTATGGCGAAGAAACAAATAAAAGGGTGGGACTATTCTCCTGCACCAGAGAGTACATCGCACATAGATTTAAAAAAGCGATACGACTTATACATTAATGGTGAGTGGGTGAAACCATCATCAAAAAAATACTTTAAGACAATCAATCCTGCGAATGAGGAATTGCTAGCTGAGGTTGCTCATGCAAATGAGAAGGATGTGGATAAGGCAGTGAAAGCCGCAAGAAAAGCGTACAATGAGGTTTGGTCAAAAACAAGTCCAAGTGAAAGAGCGAAATACATCTTTCGTATTGCGCGTTTGATGCAGGAACGTTCACGTGAGTTCGCCGTAATTGAATCGTTGGATGCGGGGAAAACCATTCGTGAATCTAGAGATGTGGATGTGCCATTGGCGTGCAATCACTTCTTCTACAATGCAGGATGGGCGGACAAATTGGAATTTGCTTTCCCAAATCGAAAAATTGAATCGCTGGGTGTTGCAGGACAGATCATTCCATGGAACTTTCCATTGTTGATGGCAGCTTGGAAAATAGCGCCAGCGTTGGCCACTGGAAATACGGTTGTGTTGAAGCCGGCAGAAACAACGCCACTTACAGCGTTGAAATTGGCTGAAATCATTCACGATTCAGGATTACCACCAGGAGTAGTGAATATTGTTACGGGCTATGGAGATACTGGAGCGGCAATTGTAAACCATGAGGACGTGGATAAAATTGCGTTTACGGGTTCAACGGGAGTTGGAAAGATTATTCAAAAAGCAGTAGCTGGAACGAATAAAAAGACAACACTCGAATTAGGAGGTAAATCAGCGAACATTATCATGGACGATGCTCCGTTGGATCAGGCTGTAGAGGGAATTATCAACGGTATTTTCTTCAATCAGGGGCATGTTTGTTGCGCTGGATCACGCCTATTCGTTCAAGAGTCTGTTTACGATAAGGTGATTGAGAAATTAAAGCATCGAATGAATTCATTAATTGTTGGTGATCCATTGGATAAGAACACTGACATCGGAGCGATTAACTCAAAGGAACAATTGGATATCATCAATGGTTATTTGAAAATCGGTAAGGATGAAGGTGTTGAAATGTACCAAAGCACGTGCGATATTCCTGGAAATGGATTTTATTGCCGCCCAACTTTAGTGTTGAATGTTGCTCAGTCAAGCAGATTGGTTCAAGAAGAAATTTTCGGACCTGTACTTGCTATTCAGACGTTCAGAACGGTGGATGAAGTAATTCAGAAAGCGAATAATACTCCATTCGGACTTGCTGCGGGAGTTTGGACAGATAAAGGGTCGAGAATATTCAACTTAACAACAAAGCTAAGAGCAGGGGTTGTTTGGGCGAATACGTATAACAAATTTGATCCGGCGTCACCGTTTGGAGGATACAAAGAAAGTGGGTTTGGAAGAGAAGGTGGATTACACGGTCTCGAAGGATACCTTAAAATGAATTAATATGGAACGTTTGGAAGTATTGAAAACATATAAGATTTACATTGGAGGGAAATTTCCTCGAACGGAATCAGCTCGGTATTATTCACCGAAAAATGCAAAAGGACAAGCGCTTGGGAATATTTGTCTTTCATCAAGAAAAGATGTTAGAAATGCCGTTGTAGCAGCGCGAAAAGCTGTTGGTGGTTGGTCAGAAAGAGCAGCATTCAACAGAAGTCAAATTTTATACAGAATTGCCGAAATGCTTGAAGGCAGAAGATCGCAGTTTGTGGATGAACTCATCTTTCAAGGGGCAACAAAAGCCGCCGCAGAGAAGGAAGTTAATGTATCGATCGATCGTTTGATCTATTATGCTGGATGGTGTGATAAGTACGTTCAAGTGTTAAGTAGTGTGAACCCTGTTTCTTCGGCTCATTTTAATTTCTCTACGTACGAAGCAACAGGAGTTGTCGGTGTTATTGCAGGAGAAAAAACTTCACTGATTGATTTGGTTTCGATTGTTGCACCAGTTATTTCGGGAGGAAATACATGTGTGGTGCTTGCGAATGAGCAGTTGCCGTTGTGCGCAGTGACTTTTGCTGAAGTATTGAACTCGTCGGATGTTCCAGGAGGAGTAGTTAATATTCTTACAGGTAAACAGACAGAGATGATTCCTGCTTTGACGACTCACATGGATGTAA
>CAJQOB010000157.1 GCA_905479845.1 uncultured Flavobacteriales bacterium | reverse complement strand
TGTATACGTTGACCGTTTCGTCTAAGTATGATTTCATTCTATCTAATTTATTTATTTCCCCATTGAAACTAATGGTTTCAATTTCTTGAGTGTTCTAGTTTAATTATGCTGTTGTTCCTCCACAGCTTGATCCTGCACCAGCAGTACATCCGTAGCAGTGTTGATTCACAATAACGTTTCTATTATTGAGTCCTTCAATATCAAAATCCTTAAGGTGCTGACCTTTCGCTGCCACTTTTAAGTCCAACATTTGGTTAAAGTCGCAATCGAAAATATACCCGTCCCAGCCTATTGAAATGGTACTTCTGCACATTACATTCGCTGCGGCAGACGGATTATATGCATCCACCAATTTATTCATGTACCCGTCGTAGTTTTCACTGGCCACCAAATATTCCAGGTAGCGACTGATCGGTAAGTTGGTAATTGCGAACAATTCGTTGAAATCGATATCGAAACGATCTTTCAATTTCTTTTTGAAGTCTGCTTGCAACGCACCTTGTTCAGGTGGCAAAAACGCTCCTGAGGGATTGTAAACTAAGTTTAATGTCAATCCAGAACCTTCGATACCATAACCGACTGCGTTTAGCATTTTCAGTGCTTCGATACTTTTATCAAAAACACCGTCTCCGCGTTGTGCATCTGTTTTCGTCGATGTGAAATAAGGCAAAGAAGAAACTACCTCAACGTTATGCTTCTTGAAAAACTCAGGAAGATCGTTGTATTTCTTATTGGCAACAATGATTGTCAAGTTGCAACGAACCAATACTTTTTTTCCTATTGCTGAAAGTTGTTCAACGAACCAACGGAAATCAGGATTCATTTCTGGCGCACCACCGGTTAAATCAACGGTAGAACATTCTGTTTTATCAATTGCATCGAGACAAAGTTGCATTGTTTCGCGCGTCATGATTTCCTTACGATCTGGTCCTGCATCAACGTGACAGTGCTTACACACCTGATTACACATTTTCCCAACATTGATTTGGAAGATATCCAACTTCGTTGTTGTTAAGGGAAACAGATCAGATTCTGCCAATTTATCCTGAAATGGCGTCAAGTTTGCCTTTTTCAGCAATTCTAATTGACGGTCAACTTCGGACAATTCATGGCTTTGTCCAGCCAAAGATTTGTGCGTCAATACTGCCATTACATTGAAAGGTCTTTGTATTTATTCATCATTTGAACTCCGTGAACTAGGCTTGCTCCGCCTCTGATTGCGGCAGCAACATGCACCGCTTCCATCATTTGCTCTTCATCACACCCCTTTTCCATCGTATCTTCTGTGTAGGCATCAATGCAATAAGGACACTGAACAGCATGAGCTACAGCCAATGCAATCAGTGATTTTTCTCTCGCTGTTAATGCTCCCTCTTCAAATACGTGACCGTAATAATCGAAAAACTTCTTTCCTAGTTTCGGTTGAAATTCTGAGATCTTTCCAAACTTCTTTAAATCATCTGGATCGTAATATGTCTTCATAGCTGTAAAATTGAATCCTAAAAGTACATTTTTCCTAGTTCTTGCTTAAGACGAGTCATTGTATTATTTCTTACAAATCATCAATCAATTCCTTGTTACTATTTCTAGTTGGGGGATTACTCGGTCCATCTTCATAGGATTTGAAGAGCTGAGTTCGCCAATTTTTCCATTTGTAAACTTTACCGAAAATCAGCAAGAACAAAGGTTGAATGATGGCTAAAGTCAGAATTGCATCCCACCCAAAACTTGGTGGTGCGGTGTCAATGAACATTGCATCTGTGTGAAATGCTTGCCAGTCATTTGTTAAAATAACGGAAGCAAAAATGTTGTTGGCCGCATGATATCCCATTCCGAGTTCTAGTCCATCATCAAGGTGAGCGATTATACCTAAAAATATTCCTGAAAGAATGTAGTAGGCAAAAATTCCATATCCGATTTTTTCAATTTCAGGATTCGCCCCGTGCATGAGTCCAAAGATGATTCCTGTTATGAGAATACTTAACCAAGCATGTTTGAATCTTTTCCCGATTCCCTGAAACAACCACCCTCTGAAAAATGCTTCTTCCGCAGCAGTTTGAATTGGAAAAAGCACTAGGGAAATGGCTACTAGCATTAAGAAGGTAGAACCGTTCAGGTTCCAAAAAACTTGATTTTCCGATGTCGCCACAAGGATGGCTAGCATCACCAAAAGAATCGTCAACCACACTCCAAAAGCGAAGAAATATCGCTTCCAATCGAACTTGGATCGAGCAGTAAACAAACTCAGTATAGGTCGTTTGTGAACATATCGAATGCTTAACATCAAGGCATACAATGCAAAGACGAAGGGCAACATGATTAGAATGAGCTGAGTATTCGTATCGAACTGCGCGAAGGGATTCCCATCAGCAGAAACATGAAGGTTCGGTGCCAAGGCATACGCCAAAAGCAAGGTTGTAAAGTTACCGATCAACAAACCTAGGAATACGAAGATTCCTGTTAGAATATATGTCCCGAAATTCTCGGTACTTTTCAAGTATTGTTGAATGAATTTCAAATCATAAATGGAATTAGAACATGTCTTTCATCCGCTCGAAAAATCCTTTATCTTGCTTATCTGGATTGGGTTGGAAATTTTCACTTTCTCTCAATTTCTCAAGCGCTTCCTTTTCGCTTTTTGAAACTTTCTTCGGTGTCCATACATTGATATGTACGAACAAATCACCTTTTCCGTATGACTGAAGTGCGGTAATTCCTTTTCCTTTCAAACGTAAAACCTTTCCGCTTTGCGTTCCTGCCTCAATTTTGATTTTCGCTTTACCGGAAATTGTTGGAATTTCAATTGAACTCCCTAGAACAGCGTCAATGAAACTTACATATGCATCGTAGTGCAAGTTATCTCCATCTCGACGCAAGTTTTCATCAGGAGCCTCCTCAACAACAACAATCAAATCTCCTGCAACTCCATCAAATGGTCCGGCATTTCCTTTACCTGTAACGCTTAGTTGCATTCCATCCATTACACCTGCAGGAATATCGATTTCGATAACCTCCTCTTTACGTTCCAATCCATTTGCATCGGCGCCAGCAGGTTTTTTATCGATCATTTTCCCCGCACCATGACATGTTGGACAGGAAGACTGCGTTTGCATCGCACCGAGGAAGGTTTGCGACACACGAGTAACACGTCCTGAACCGTTACAGTTCGAACATGTTTTGAATGTTACTCCATCGGCGTTAACCAGTTTATTTACTTTGATTTTCTTGTTGACACCCTCAGCAATTTCTTGGAGCGTCAATTTCATTTTTACACGAAGATTCGTTCCACGAACCCGTCGCGATCCACCACGACTTCCACCGAAGCTTCCGCCACCGCCGAATGCACCTCCAAAAATATCTCCAAACTGCGAGAAGATATCATCCATGTTCATACCTCCGCCGAAGCCTCCAGCTCCGCCCATTCCAGCATGACCAAATTGATCGTAGCGAGATTTCTTTTCAGCATTACTTAATACCTCGTATGCTTCCGCCGCTTCTTTGAATTTCTCCTCAGCTTCACTATCATCCTCATTCTTATCAGGGTGATATTTCAAAGCCATTTTGCGGTAAGCTTTTTTAATCTCAGCTGCAGTGGCATCTTTCGATAGGCCTAATACTTCGTAATAATCTCTCTTCGCACTCATATTGCTAATTTCTTCGCTTATTGTCCTACTACTACTTTCGCGTAGCGAATCACTTTGTCATTCAAATAATATCCCTTTTCAACGGCTTCAACGATCTTCCCTTTCAACTTTTTCTTAGGAGCAGGGATGTTGGCAATTGCTTCATGAATATCAGCGTCAAACACTTCCCCATCAACATCCATTGGTTTCAAACCTTTATTTTCCAATGTCAGTTTGAATTTGTTGAAGATCAAGGAAACACCTTCTTTGATACTTTGTGCATCATCAACGTTTACATTATTGGCGATTGCTCGTTCGAAATCATCCATTACTGGAAGTAGATCTTTCAACAAGTTAGCATTGGCAGATCCAATGATGTCTAACTTCTCCTTATTTGTACGCTTACGGTAGTTATCGAATTCTGCATGAATTCTCAAGTACTTATCGTTCAATTCGTTGTATTTATCTTCGATTGTCGGTTCTTTCGGAGCTTCTGTATCAACCGTTTCTTGTGACTCTTGTTCGTTCACAGTTCCTTTCGCCTCAGTTTCTTGATTGTTTAACTCTTTTTCCTCGGACATATCCACGTTCTTTAAATTTTGAAAATGCAGTGGCAAAGATACTGCCAATTTGGAAAATAGGACATGATGTCAGCATTATTCGCGTCAGAGGTGTAAAGTTGGCAGAAATCTTGCTAAAATCGGGGAAATGAATGCTTAACGACGTCTATTTCTCAATCGTTGATCACGGATAGGTGTTTTGACTTCTCCATACTTCTTGACCTTTCGTTCTTTCACGATTCTCTGAATGGCTAACAAAACAGAGGCTAACATCATAAATAAAATCAGCCAGAAAATCATACTACTTTGTTTTCAGTAATTTATCCAACTGAATGTGCAATCGCAGTCCACGTACTTCTGATCCAGAGGCGACAATCTTTCCTTTTCCGTCGATTAAAAAGGCCGTTGGAATGGTGCTCACACCGTACTCTTTGGCAATCGCTCCGTCTTTGTCCCAACCGTGATTCTTCCACGCAAGTAGATCTTTCTCAATGGCTTGTTTCCAGCGCTCAGCATCTTTATCCAGAGAAACGCTGAACACCTCAAATCCCTTGGCGTTCTTGAATTTTTTCTTCTTGTACTTGTTGTACGCTTCGACCACATTCGGATTCTCTTTTCGACACGGTCTGCACCATGAGGCCCAGAAATCCACTAGTACCACTTTCCCTCGAAGCTTTGACAGCTTGACTTTCTTTCCTTCCGGAGAAATCAATTCGATTTGTGGAGCTTCTGTTCCATTTTCCAATCGCGCGGGACTTGGAGCGGAGCTAGACATTAGCAATAGAAGCGAAAAAAGAAAAATCAAACGGGTCATTTGGAATTGTATTGATTGAATAACCAAATATATTCCAATCAAGTGAGGAATCAAAGTACTATTTGTCGATCGCTTTCACTTGACGCAAGCTGCCAGATTTTCAAAAATGAATACCATTTGTACAATGACACCCACTTATAGTACTTGATTGCAAAATTGAAAGTATCTTTCAGAAAATCGATCAATACAATGACCGCAGTTGACCGTTTCATACGAAGTAGTACTATTCTCGTTTTATTCCTGAACGCTGCCCTCTCTGTAACGGCACAAAGCGACTATGTGGATAGTTTGCGATCCGTACTCAAAACTTCTAAGGAAGACTCGAACAAGGTTGAAATTCTGAACGAACTATGCTGGGAGCTCAATTACAGTGATCCAGCATCAGCAGAGAAATATGGAAAAGAAAGTATCGCACTTTCCAAGAAGCTCAACTTTCAAAATGGTCTATCGGTTACATATTACAACTTGGGGAAACTGTACCTCGATCAGGGCAATGCTCAGTCTGCCATTACGGAAACAAAAAAAGCGCTCAAAATCGACGAAGAAGCGAATGATTTGAGCTCTGTAGCCGCAGATCGAGGTCAATTAGCAAGTGGTTATCGAGCACTTGGAAATTTCGAAAAGGCAGCTTTTCAGTATTACGAATCGATCAGAACCTTTGAGGAGATTGGAAATTCCTATGCTGCTGCTCAAATGAAGCTGAACTTAGCAAACTTTGTTTTAGGACAAGACGAAAGAAACAAAGCATTGCAATTAACTCGAGAAGCGCGAATCGAGTTCACCATACAGGAGGACAACATTATGCTCTCAAAAGCGTTGATGCTGGAGGGACACATCCTTTCTCTGCAGAAAAAATATGCTGATGCTCTCAATCTCTTCCAGAAATCCTTGAAGATCGCATTGGAAGAGGATGACATTTACGGCAAAGCAGAAGTCTACAATAATTTGGGTTTATTGTACAACGACCTGAACGAATACGATAGCGCGATTTACTACCTTCATCAATCAGCAGAAATTGACAAACAGCTTGGCCGTACCTATTTCCAAGCGATCTCCGAAGCCAATCTTGCACTTGTTTACATGAACAAGAATAAGAAGGAAAAATCCATTGATTATATCAATAGAAGTATTGCTCATGGAAGGGAAACCGGAGAATTGAGAGACATCTCAGAAATGATGGGTTATGCTGCTGAGATATACTACGAAAGTGGCGAGTACAAGAAAGCATATGACTACTTCCTCCTATCCGATCAATTGAAAGATACGCTCCTCACAGAAACGAAAATGGAGAAGATTCTGGAAATTCAAGAGAAGTATGAAACTGAGAAAAAGGCAAAACAAATTGCCATTCTGAAACAAGAACGGGATGCCTCACTCGCGAAATCACGACTGGTAGACACAGTGCTTTACTTTTCCATTGGTACCTTATTACTCTTGATCATCATTGCCTACTTCTATCTTCGTCAGCGAAAAGCGAAGGAAAATCAACGAAAAGTGGAATTGGAACATAAGGTGCTGAGGGCTCAGATGAACCCACATTTTATCTTCAATAGTTTGAACAGCATACAGCGTATTTTTATCGAAGGAGATGAAGATGCCGCGAACGATTACATCAGTGATTTTGGAAAGCTGCTGCGCATCATCATGGAGAATAGCGGGAAGAATACCGTCTCGATCAAGGATGAAATTGATACGCTTAAATTGTATTTGGACATCGAAATGATCCGTTTGGATGGGAAGATTGATTACCAGTTCGAGCTTGATCCAAACTTGGATCTCCTAAACAATTTCATTCCTCCACTCGTGATCCAACCCTTTGTGGAAAACGCCATCTGGCATGGGATTCTCCCAAAGGAAGATGATGTGAAAGGCAAAGTCCTTATTGAAATCAAGCGATATTCTGACACGTTAATTCAATGCTCGATTATCGATAATGGAATCGGTATTTCGAAAAGTTTGTCATCGAAAACCAATACTGCTCACAAATCGAAAGGAATGAACCTAACGCAGGAGCGACTCGGTAATCCAGTTCAAATCAGCGAAGTTGAAACAGGCGGAACAAAAGTCACTCTTCTAATACCGTTGAACCTATGATGAAAGCACTATTAATTGACGACGAAAAAGATGCACGATTCATCCTCAGAAACCTACTGGAACGGAAGCACTCAGACCAAATTGAAATCATCGGAGAGGCCGATGACGTAGCTCCTGGTGTTGAAGCGATCAAATCCTTGAAACCAGATTTGGTTTTCCTCGATATTCAAATGAAAAAGGGAACTGGGTTCGATCTATTGAGTCAATTTGATGAAATCGATTTCGAGATTATATTCATTACTGCGCATAATCAATACGGTGTTGAAGCCTTTAAGTTTAGTGCATTCGGTTACTTGCTCAAGCCCATCAATAGAAAAGACTTGGAAGAAGTTATCTCCAAACTCCAATCGAAATTTGAACAATCTAAAAGTAAGGTCAAAGACAGACTGAAAGTACTCATTGAAAACTATGGGAATGAAGGGGAAATTCAGAAATTGATCTTACCCAATGTAGAAGGTTTTCAGGTAGTGAAGATCAATCAAATTATTCGTTTGGAAGGTGATCGAAACTATACGAACTTCATTTTAGTCGGAGGCAAGAAAATCACTGCCACCAAGAATCTGGGTGAGTACGAAGAACTGTTGAATGCACATGGCTTTTTCAGAATACATCAAAGTACTATTGTCAGTTTGCGACACATTGCTGCCTACCTGAAAACTGATGGTGGAATGGTCGAAACAACGGATGGTGCTCGCCTGAAAATCAGTCGATACCGAAAAAATGAGTTTTTGAGCCGTTTTTTCTAAATCCATTCGATCACTACCAATTACCATCCTTTTACGAATCAATACCATCCGTACAACGCTCGGTTTTATCTCAAAATCAAGGAGAAACATTCTCTAACTTTGACAAAAAAACCAAAACAAATGAAAAAAGTATTGATTCCCGGAGCGCTTATGCTTGGCCTTTTAATGACAGCTTGTGGAGCTGATGTAGAAGTAACTGATGAACTTGAAAATGTTCTCGAAAACCTTGAAGACGAAGTAAACAATGAAAGCGGTGCATTAACATGTGCTGACCTAAAAGCGAACGTTGACGAGTACGAAGGACAGGAAGTAACACTTACGGCTATCAGCTGGGGGAACCTCGGTAAAATGGACGGAACTGTTTCG
>CAJQOB010000156.1 GCA_905479845.1 uncultured Flavobacteriales bacterium | reverse complement strand
CAAGAAAGATGGAATCAACAACAACATCATTGAATCGAAGCACATCTGATGCTCTTTATGAAACATCAAAAACATATTTTCCTGGAGGTGTAAACTCGCCCGTTCGCGCCTTTAAATCGGTAGATGGATCTCCTATTTTTATCAAAAAAGGAGACGGCTGTAATATCTGGGATGAAGATGGAAATAAATACATCGATTTTTGCTGTAGTTGGGGACCGCTTATCTTGGGACACAATAACCCAAAAGTGTATGACGGAATTGTTGCTGCACTTCAAAATGGAGCGAGCTTCGGTGCACCAACTGTCTTGGAAAACGAATTGGCAGAATTGATTTTATCACGTAATCCATACATCGATAAAATTCGCTTTGTAAGTTCTGGAACTGAGGCGGTAATGTCTGCACTGAGATTGGCAAGAGGATATACCGGAAAGAAGAAAGTCTTGAAGTTTGAAGGTTGTTACCACGGACACGTTGATTCAATGTTGGTAAAAGCAGGAAGTGGATTGGCTACTTTCGGAACCTCATCAAGTGCTGGTGTTCCTGAGGAATATGCAGCAGAAACCTTGGTTGTTCCCTTGAATGATTTGGAGGCTTTGAAAGTATGTTTTGAAAAGTACAGTGATGAATTAGCGTGTGCGATTATCGAACCTATTCCTGCAAACAACGGTTTGCTTCTTCAAGAGACAACATTCCTTCAAGAATTGAGAGATTTATGCACTGCAAATGGTGTTCTGCTTTTCTTCGATGAAGTAATTTCAGGATTCCGCGTTGGGTTCAATGGTGCTTCTGAATTACTAGGAATTACTCCAGACATCATCACCTACGGTAAAATTATAGGTGGTGGACTTCCTGTTGGGGCGTATGGTGCTCGTGCGGAAATAATGGCTCATGTTTCTCCTGACGGACCGGTTTATCAAGCAGGGACGCTTTCTGGAAATCCCGTTGCGATGGCGGCAGGAATTGCTCAGTTAACGGAATGCGCTCAACCTGGATTCTACGAAGATCAACGAGAGCGAACTCTATACTTCGTAAATAAGATCAATGATCACGCTTCGTCAAAAGGATACAATTTTGAGCTCGTTACGGTTGGGTCTATCTTCTGGTTGTCATTTGACGGAAAGAAGAGCATTCGCAAAGCAGATCAAATCGATCCTAAAATGGATGGGTTCCGCAAGTTGTTCAATGAATTGATCAGCAGAGGGGTTTACATTGGGCCAAGTGGGTATGAAGTTGGTTTCATTTCACAAGCACACACGAAAGAACATTTGGATGTTGCAGCTACTGCAATGTGCGAGGCCTTGGATGCTGTTCTTGGAGAGTAAAAATAGTATCTGTCGAAGCAGTAAATCATTTCGATGAAGGAATAGCCTAAAAATTGGAGGAATCCAACAAGTCGGAGTTTTGATCTTTGGGATTCCCTTCCCAGTTTTTGCGAAGCAGGTGGTGAAACAACCATGCGGACAGTAACCCAACAGGAACTCCCATAAGACCAAGAACAGTGTCTGAATTATTGAGTATTCCGTCGCCACTCACAGCAATGGCAATGAACACTACCAGCAATGCTCCTATCGTAATCATTCCATAGCAAACCACAATACCAAGAATTGCAAACAACCACTTATTACGATTGTGTTTTTGAGCCAATGTATAAAAGGCTTTTCCAATAAAAAAAAGGACAAGTAATCCGAGCATTGGTCTTATTTTTCTTCCATTTGAAGTGCTTCATCGTTTGCATTCATTTCGGCACAATCTTCTCTCAATTTCAGCATTTCTGCCCCTCCCATTGTTTCATAGTCTTTACACAACTCCTCTTTCGTTGCTTTCAACTCATTCATCTTAGATTCTACTTTTTCGTCAATTTGAGATTGATCCAAAATCTCAGCGGAGTACGCATTGAGTTCGTCTCCAGCTTCCATGCATTTGCAAAACGGTGTTTTCTCACCAGAGCAGGCAGCAAGAACAAAAAGTAATGGGAAAAGTCGTTTGATCATGCGTTGAAAGTACGAAAAAATAAACCCTGATCTCAAAACATGAGATCAGGGTTAAAGAAAATTTATGTTTTTTCTAGTTGTCTACTCCTTCAATTTCCTTTGCGTTAACACGCTTAACTTTCTTCTTAACAACTTTTTTTTCACCTTCAATCTCATTCCTCACGTGAGCGTTAATTTCTTCTAGCTTTTTCTGAGCAGCCACACCTTCCAAAATCTCAATCGTCTCTTCTCCATTTCTTGATGTCTTCACCTTTACGGATTTCAGGTTTCCGTTATCATCAACTTCCACCTCGACTCTTTCTTCCACTCTTTCCTGTTCGATTGTTACATCTTCCATTTGCGGCATCAACTCAGCGAGCTTCGCATCTGCCGCCTCACCCTCAAACACCTCTTCAGTGATCATACCGTTATCATCCGTCACAATTGTCAAAACCTTCACACCATCATTATCTTCCATCCGCACCTCTTTGCGAATTTCTTTTTTGATGTTCTTCACTTCCTCGGCATTAGCAGGAGCACTTTCGACAACTTTTTGTTCTTGTCCAAAAGCAGACCCCGTGATCAAACACAAGCTGAAAATTCCTACAATTATTGATCTCGTATTCATATGTAACTGTTAATTAGTACCCTAAAATACAAGCAATGTTATCTGATTGCAACTTTATGTTGTTAAACGTCTGTTAAGTTGCTGGTTCCGTAGCCATGCCACACAAGTGCTTTTTCTTATTTTTACTCAAAACGGAATTCTATGTCAAAACTTCCTCACATTGGAACCACTATTTTCTCAGTAATGTCCAAATTGGCTACCGAAAGCAATGCCATCAATTTGTCACAAGGGTTTCCGAACTTTCCGGTCGATCCTAAACTCATTGAGCTGTATCAACGAAAAGTAAGTGAAGATGTTCATCAGTACGCTCCAATGCCTGGAAATCCGAGACTTCTTATTGAAATAGCAGAATTGATTGAATCAAATTATAATAGAAGACTTAATCCCACAGAGGAAATTCTTGTCACGGCTGGAGCAACCCAAGGTATCTTTACGGCAATTACTGCTTTAATCGAAAAAGGAGATGAAGTGATCATTTTGGATCCTAGCTACGATTGCTACGAACCAACCATTACCCTGTGCGGAGGAGTACCCGTTCGCATTCGATTAGACGCTGATTTCCTGCCAAATTGGGAAGCCATTGAAAACGCTGTTACGGATAAAACGCGCATGATCATTACCAATAATCCTCACAATCCCTCAGGTAGAACTTGGAGCAGGTCGGATATGGACACATTGGAACAACTGATATTGAAACACCCGAACTTACTAGTCTTGTCTGATGAAGTGTACGAGTTCATCACTTTCGAGCAAAAGCACATTTCAGCGCATACCTACGAAAGTATTTTTGACAAATTGATTACCGTTTCTTCATTTGGAAAAACATTTCACATTACTGGATGGAAAATGGGCTACTTAACTGCACCAGCTTCATTGATGGTAGAAATCAAGAAAGTGCACCAGTTCAACGTGTTTAGTGTGAACAGTGTCGCTCAGGCGGTTTTAGCTGATTACCTGCCGATGGTAAATGTTCAAGCCCTCGGAAAGTTCTATCAAGAAAAACGAGACCTCTTCCAATCATTGATGGCAGATAGCAGATTTGAGCTATTACCCTGCGATGGAACATACTTTCAAACGGCTCGTTATTCGGATATTTCTCAGGAGTCCGATGTCGAGTTTTGTAAAACACTTACGACCAAATACGGAGTCGCCGCGATTCCAACATCTGTCTTCAACGGAGACGGATCAGATCAGCAGGTAATTCGATTCTGCTTCGCAAAAGATCAAGAAACACTTCAACAAGCAGCCAAAAAATTATGCGCGATTTAAACATAACACTCGTACAAGCTGATCAAATTTGGGAGAATGTTCAGGCAAACCTTGATCATTATCAATCACTTTTAACAGACATCGATACAACAGATTTGATCGTTCTTCCCGAAATGTTTCAAACTGCGTTCAGCATGAATACGTCACTCGCTGAAACAATGGATGGAAAGTCTATCTCGTGGCTCAAAAAAATGGCTTCAGAAAAAGATTGCGCTTTCTACACATCCCTAATGATTTCAGAAGACGACACCTTTTATAATAGAGGTGTTTTCGTTTTTCCATCTGGAGAGGTCAAAACATACGATAAGCGAAAAACCTTTGGTCTAGCAAAAGAAAACGATTTCTTCACCGCAGGAAAAAAGGAACAAATCGTTTCTTGGAAGGGCTGGAACATCCAGTTGCAAATATGCTATGACCTACGATTTCCAGAGATTGTTCGGAACAGAATTGAAGAAAATGGTGAGCCCGCATACGACCTGATTGTATACGTTGCGAACTGGCCGGAAAAACGATCCGCTCATTGGAACGCTCTGTTGAAAGCACGCGCAATTGAAAACCAATCTTTTGTGGTCGGTGTAAATCGAGTTGGAATGGATGCCAATAATTTCACTTATTCAGGGAACGCGCAAATCGTTGATGCCTTGGGAAATGTGACTTCCTTACCCGTTAAAAAAGAGGCCGTTCAGTCCCATGTTATAAATAAAGCGGGTTTAAACTCAATTCGTGAAATGTTACCTTTCTTAAGTGATCGGTAGGTCTTGATACGTAATCGGTTGCGCAACTCAACTCAAAATGACGTATTTTTGGGGTATCTAACAAATTTAGAATTATGAAAAAAATATACTTAGGTGCCTTTGTTTCTATTTTCTCAGTAGGAATGAGTGTAGCACAAGTTGTTGAAAGTCCTTACGCTTTTGATGACACTAAAATTGAAAATCTCGCTCCGTTTCCAACAAATGAAGCAACAGCAACTTCAAAAGCTCTAGGAGTAACTTTCTGGACGGATGATTTCTCAACACCGGCTAACTGGGTTGCAGACAATGACAATCAAACGGCTCCATTCGGATGGAACGTTGGATCTACAGTTAACTCATGGTGGCCTGCTTTCTCAGGAGGGATCAACTCGACGTCTGGAGGTAACTTCGCGGAAGTTTACAACGGTGATTACAATGTGGGTGACCAAGCAATTGATGTCATTTATACTTTGACGAGCGCAAGCCCTATCGACGTAATGGCATTGGCTGGAACGGATCAAGTAACCCTTACATTCGAGCAATACGGAGCCTTGTTCAACGATGGTCAAAAGGTTTATGTAAGTACTGACAATTCCAGTTGGACAGAAGTTTTCACTAATAATGATCGTACACCGTTTATTGGAAATAACCCTTCTGCCGTTTACGGTAATCCAGAAACAGCAACTGCTAACATTGCAAGTGCTATTTCTGCGAGTAATGGTGGAAACCCGTCACAAGTTTGGATTCGTTTTGAATGGACTTCACGTTTTCCAAGTGGTCAAACTGCAAATGACTGGACAACTTTCGGATGGTTCATTGATGATATTGCATTAACGACAAATGCTGATAATGACATGACTGCTGAGTCTTCTGTTTGGGGATCAGTTGGTTTGAACTACCACCAAATTCCATTGAGCCAACAAACGGCTATTGAGTTTACAACGAATGCACGTAACAATGGTATCGCTACTCAAACTGATGTTCAATTGAATGTTGACGTTACTGGAGCTGCGACGTACTCTGGATCTAGTCCTGCAGGCGTTTCTATTGCTGCTGGAGATTACGACAGTTTGGTAGTTGCAACTCCTTTTACTCCAAGTGGATTGGGAACTTACAACGTTACATGGGGAGTTTCTCAAAATGAAGTTGATGATATCCCAACAGACAACGACAACTCGGACATCACTTTTGATGTAACGAATTTCACGTATGCTCGTGATCGCGGTGCACAAGAAGGTACTTTTAGTAACCAAGGAGATGAATTTGTCTTGGGTAGCTACTATGATATATTCGCAAACGACAACATCTACTCTATTGATATTCAAATTGCCTCGAATGCAGTAGCTGGTTCTATTATTGAGGCTAAGATTTACTCACTTGACCCAAGTGCGACTAGCATTGATAACTTATTCCAATTGGAAGATCAATCTGTCGAGTACACATTAACTTCATCTGATGTTGGTTCTATGATCAACCTTGATTTGGCCGGAAATGGAAACGCTGGATTCCCGCTTTTAGCAGGAGAAACTTATTTTGTCGCTGTGTCTTCAGACGGAGATAATGGTAGTTCTGAAGGCGCAACAATTGGAACAACAGCTGATGGGATTCCTCAGACATGTTTCGTTTACCTTCCTACAGCATCCAATCCTGGATGGTACTATACTTTGAATACTCCAATGGTTCGCATGAACCTTGATCCAGCGAGTAACAATGTTGGTTTGGAAGAGCAAAACCAATTGTTCGGAGCTGAAGTATTCCCTAACCCGGCGACTGATAATGTATCTGTTCGTTATATCATGGGAGTTACTTCAGAAGTAACAATTAAAGTAACAGACATTACTGGAAAAGTTGTTGTTGAATTCGAAGAAGGAACGCAAGAAGCTGGTTCTCACACTTTGAACGTGGACTCAAGTTCATTCGCAGAAGGTGTTTACTATGTAACTATGGCTTCTGGAAATTCAATTTTGACGAAGAAAGTAGTGAAGAAGTAGATTTTGACACTTGGATGGACTCTGTGTTCATCACAAGCTACGGCTTTTAAAATAGAACCCCGTTCCGATAAATTGGAACGGGGTTCTATTTTAATTTATTTTTTTGAAGAAATCAATATATCTAACAACACTTGACCCATGATCTTCTTTAGGAAAGGGGAAATTAGGATAATAAATAAGAACCAAGGTGTCTGCATTAACACAACCGTCTAAAGATTGATCCCATTTGTTATCAAGATCAATTTCAAAATTGTGTGGATTCATACTTGTTAGACAGGTATTCCCACTCTCAAACCTGTTGAAAACTACTCGGTACTCTGCTTTTTGCTGATCGTTCTCAAGAAGTTGTACCTTACCCTTCTTAAAAAACTTAATTCCAAAGGTAGATGACACATCAGAAGGTAAGATGGTATCTTCCCATGTATTGAAAGGAGGAGTTATCGCACTACCCTTTTTTATAGAATATACCCACTCCCAATTTCCTTCAAGGATTTCCTTTTCGTCTATTAATCGGTGCTTTTTACAGGAGAAAAAAACGGTTGCACCTATCAAGATTATCGTAAAGCCCGCAATTGATTTAAGATTCATAAAACCACAATTTTAGCTTGTAACTTACATTCACACCCAACTAAGTTAACGAAATATACCCCGCTGGAAAAGTTAGTTAGGTCTAATTCCATGCCGGGTAGAGGTTTATCTTCCATAAAGATTATCTTGCCAATTGAATTAGTAACGGTCAATATATCCGCCTTACATTCGAAAAGAATTCGACACATGCCGCTATTAGGATTTGGAAGAACAACAATACTCTCGCTTTTGTTATCCAGTCTGTACCCCTCATTACTGTTCTCACGCCCTAATTCTGGACTCGGATCAGGAGAATCAAAATCATGCAAAAGATAATCCCTACCCACTTCTTTTCCTTGGGCCTCTGATTGAAAGGCAGGTTGTCCTACACGATACGCCTTAAACAAAACGACGCTATAATCCCCATTCGGCATGAGTGGAGGAAAATTCAACTTCAACTCTCCAGAAAGATTTGTTGTACCTGAAGTCGTCGGATAATACTGACCTGTAAAAGGATTATACCATTGAATCCAAAAATCCTTTCCTGGGTCAAGGTACCGTACCTTCAGGCTATTGCCTCCTCCATTTGGCGCAACGGGAACAGCATTTTCATAAACCTCATGACTGAGTTGATCTTTATTCTTTATACAGTCAGAATTCTTATCGTTAGAATCCCTTGAAGTATAGAAATTGACGGTTTTATTATGAATGGCTCCCATAGCTGCTTGATACTTAGTGTAACGTCTTCTAAGGTATAAGACCTCCGCTTTATGATCATTTCGATCTTGGTAGTCGAAGTGCCAATTATCCTTATCAAGTTCAACTCCTTCAATAAACTCACGAACATAACCATAGGTCTGCCATAGTTGGTTTCTGTAGGAAATAGGCGTACTTCCAGTATTATTATGATGCCATGACAACCCACCTGATGAACCGTCGAATGGTGCAAGTGCTATCATTTGCTTCCACGTTACGTTGTAATCACAATACCCACCCGGCATTCCCATCTCGCTGTATATTAGCGGTTTGTCAATATTGGTAGGGGTTCCTGGAAACTCCCAATTGTTATTCGCATTCAAATTATTGTTGAACGCAACATGTTTTGCAAACTGTTCGGGATTATATGTGTAACTATTCCAGGTCCAAAAGTCTGTATAATCAGAGTAATAAGACATATCACTTCTCAATATATTACAACCCGCACCATTCAGTGCGGGATCCATACCCTCGTAAATGGGGTGTCCTGTATAATTCACACCAAGAGGATGCTGCGAATGATGTAAGTCTTCTTTGATGTAACGACACATTTCATTTTGCCAATCATAAACCCTTTGCGGGTGGTTAATATCATCCATATAGGGATCAACAATATTTGAACCGACTAGCGCACATCCCCCTCCATTTGGATCATAAACCAAATTGGCATGATTACCAATATTATTCGCCTCGCTAAATAATTCTAACACACTTATATCCGGAGAGTAGCCCCATCGTGATATAATATATCGTAATCGCTGTTTATAGTATCCAATCGCGGCCTGATTATCAAGGAACTCTTGCGGAGTTAATAATCCTAATTCTGTTGAATAACAGTATCCTAAATCATCTGGGAAATTCGTACAATTTGGGTAGGCTCCAGAATTGTTTGCAGACCAGTCCCAATGAAGAGCCGAAGTTGGTGTTACACGTTCGAAGGGATAATGTACTTGCAAATTAAAATGTATTCGCAGACCCAAGTCTCTGGCATGATTAAGAATTCGATCCATTTCCCAACCAAGGTACATCCTATCTTCATAGTGTCCCAACTTTTCAAATTCTACCCCTATACTCCAAGGATTCAAAAGAAATCTGAAATAATTGGCTCCGCCATTAGCGAGATCAGACATATCACTGTGATACTTATGAAACTCTGCCATATCATCCTCTGGAATAGGGGAGTAATTCCCACTTCCCGTTCCTGGCCATGGTAAATTTTGCCCGACTGGGAAAAACGGCTCATCTCCAATTTTGAAGTAGCGTTTATTTACTCCAACTCGTGTGAAGTCTTTCAAGTTTGAAGGTACAACATCGAAAACAAAATCATTCGGTTTATACGTTTCAACTGAATTAATAAAAACCTTGATGCTACACTTCCAACGACCCTGAATTCTTGGGGTGTATCTTATTCTAAAGTCATGTGTAGTGTTTTCATTATGCCAGTCGGTTCCCGAATCCGTGAACTCTTCGTAATAAAAGCCAAAGATATTTACTGAATTCGGTGACCATTGACCTGAAGTTTCATCAAAGTAATAAAAATTGGCTTGAATATTGACATCATTAGGGTCGAAAGGACTAAGTTGATCGGGATTTCCATTAAAAAAATTCTGAATCTTCTGATCAATGTCGGTTGGTAAATCAATTCCCAATTCCAGCTTATCGAACTGAGGAATTGCTCCCAAATCCGCCTGATTCATTGAAAACACATCTAAATTCCTTGGTTGCTCTAATTTCAAGTGCATTTTTCCCGTAGAAGTAAACTCTCCTGCATGGAAGTCCTCTTGAATGCGTATTTCCGTTCGTGCACTTACATCCTTATTGTCGTTTTGATCAAAGCTGTAATTATTTCCACTCGAAAAGAGAATACACTGTTCATAGTAATCATCGTTTGCATCGATCTCTGCTTGCGTTACTACAGGATCATTGATACTACAGTCAAAGACACTAATGGGTAGTTGCGCCCAATATCCAAACACTATGAACATTGTAGCAATTGTTGCCAAACATCTCATCGTCTATTGGTTTTGAATTTGTTTTTTCAACTCTTCTATTTGCTTCTGTTGCTCAATCATATAAAGGGTTAACTCTTCTATTTTCTCTAATAAAATTTCGTTCATTTTCCCTAAAGACTGACCATTTTCAAGAACTTCTTCTTCACTCGGCACATTGGGTAAATGTCCGTTCTCTTCAATGTATTCTTCAACTTCTTCCAACGGCATAAGATCATATTCTGGACGGAAAACATAATCTGGCCACGTCAGTGCGTCGATGATAATTTCCCTTGACCTCAAAAGACCATGATTATCCAAATTCATTAATTGTTTTCCCTCATGATCATCAATTCGAAATAATGTCACTGGTGGACTGATCGGTAAAGGTGGAGTTGAAGGTGAGTACTTCATATGAAAAATGCCAACCATAGAAGTTGGCTCAACATCTAAAGCCAACCTCTTCGCAAACACTGACCCATTAACATCTAAGGGTGTTCTTGGGGCGTCTGTATTTATTCCAACTCTCGCTGAACAAGGGTTGCCAATTGTCATATATCCCCAAGAAGAATTAAGAGGAGTAGAAGTCTGCCAGCTAGGTGTCATTGGTAAAAACCCTCCCCCTATGGCAGCCATAGTACATGGTGGTGGTGGTGTTTGTGAATAAGAGAAAGATGTAACTCCAACAAGGAGTATTGTGAAAAGTACTTTTTTCATATTAAAATGGTTATTAGTTAGTTATCCCTTCTAAACTATGAAAAAATTATTGGTGTCACAATTATAATCTCACATTATATCAAAGTAACAGACATTACTGGAAAAGTTGTTGCTGAATTCGAAGAAGGAACGCAAGCTGAGGGAACTCATGAATTGAACATGAACACTAGCTCATTTGCTGAAGGTGTTTACTACGTAACTATTGCTTCTGGAAATTCTATTTTGACGAAGAAAGTAGTGAAGAAATAATTTTCACTCTTTATATATTGACCCCGACTTTCGAATGGAAGTCGGGGTTTTTTATGTCTCCCTATCACCGCTCAACTAATTCATTTTAGCGATATTTGTCAAAAATCTTCAAAAACATGTCTAAATTAACGACACTTCACGAATTTATAATGGATCGTCAGTCAGATTTCCCTTATGCGTCTGGTGAACTTTCTCGACTCCTAAGCGATATCGCTGTTGCCTCAAAAGTGGTGAGTAAAGATGTTCGCCGTGCGGGATTGCTCGAGAACTTTCTAGGAGCGCAAGGAAACACGAACATCCAAGGTGAAGAACAACAAAAATTAGACGTGATTGCCGATAATCAGTTCATTCAGATGTTTAAATCTGGTGGTGAAGTGTGTGGAATTGCATCAGAAGAAAACGACGATTTCATGGCTTTCGAATCTGACTTTTCGAAGCAGGGAAAATACGTGGTTCTTTTTGACCCATTAGACGGCTCTTCGAACATTGATGTGAACGTTTCCATTGGAACGATCTTTTCCATTTTTAGAAGAAAAAGCAAAGCTGGAGAATCAGCAACATTGGAAGACATGATGCAAACAGGTGATGAGCAAGTTGCTGCTGGATATGTGTTATATGGATCTTCAACAATGCTTGTTTACACTACAGGAAGAGGTGTCAACGGATTTACATTGGACCCATACATTGGCGAGTTTTGCCTTTCACACCCGAACATGAAAATGCCTGAAACGGGTCGTTTGTACGCCATGAATGAAGGGAATGTGAACATTTGCGACCCTGGAATTAAAGAATACATCAAAGAAAAGTGTCAAACGATTTTGGAAGGTGCTAATCGCCCATATTCTGGAAGATACATTGGTTCTTTGGTAGCGGATTTCCACCGAAATTTAATCAAAGGAGGAATCTACATTTACCCTGCAACAACTGTTGATCCCGAAGGAAAACTACGCTTGTTGTACGAGTGCAACCCTTTGGCATTTATTGCTGAACAGGCTGGAGGATTGGCAACGACAGGACACGAGCGTATTATGGATATCAAGCCAACAAAATTGCACCAGCGTGTTCCTTATTTCATCGGTTCAAAAACAATGATGGAGGAAGCAATGTCCTACTTAAAAACTGAGTGAGACTAAACTAAATAAGCCGATGCTCAGCATCAAGATCTATAAAAAATGAAAGATTTTCTCTCTGCCTTTTCAAAATTGCC
>CAJQOB010000155.1 GCA_905479845.1 uncultured Flavobacteriales bacterium | reverse complement strand
CTGTACCTGTGATTCCAAGTACTGGAACAGAAACAGCATCAGCCATTTCGTTCGCTTTGATTAAAATATCTTTTGCTTCTTCCGCAAAATTTTCGGCTGCCGAAATGATTCGAGCAATTTTCCCGTCGTTCTTGCTTTTTAGGTGATCCAACTCATCCGTTAGATTCTTCCCTACTGGGAAATCACAACGCTTCACTAAATCATTGATCATTCCTTGCAGTCCAAGTTCGCGACCATCGTCTGGGTGATAAATGCGTTCAATTCCGTATTCCTGAAGTTCAGCGATTTCAGAAGGAAGAATTGTTCCACCTCCACCTCCGAAGATTTTGATGTGTTCAGCCCCTTTTTCTTTCAAGAGATCGTACATGTACTTGAAGTACTCGTTATGTCCTCCTTGATATGATGTCATAGCAATCGCCTGAACATCTTCCTGAATAGCACAGTTCACTACTTCCTCAACAGAGCGATCATGTCCTAAATGAATCACCTCACAACCAGTTGATTGAATGATTCTTCGCATGATATTAATTGCTGCATCGTGACCATCGAACAGCGAAGCTGCGGTAACGATTCGAACTTTGTTCATTGGGATATAAGGTGCAATTTGTTCCATAAATGATCTTGTTTCTTCTCCTAAAAAAGGGCATGCAAAAGTAAGCAATTTAAGACAAAATAAAAAGTGAATTGAATGCTGTGCACGCCCAGTTTAATTGTAGTTTGGAGCAGGAATTAATTCAGTTAAATCCTTAATTTCGCGGCTTTAAAGTTGAAGTATGATTTCAGTTAATGGTGTAGGAGTAGAATTTAGTGGCGAAACACTTTTCAGTGACGTTTCATTTGTCATCAACGAGAATGACAAAATTGCCCTAATGGGTAAGAACGGCGCGGGAAAATCGACCTTAATGAAAATCATTACTGGTGTTCAGAGCGCCAACAAAGGCAGCATTCAGCGTCCAAAAGATACCGTAATCGCTTATTTACCTCAACATTTATTGACTGAAGATAATTGTACCGTATTTGAAGAAGCTTCTAAAGCTTTCGGTTCAATTTTTGAAATGCGCGACGAAATCGATTCGTTAAACAAGCAATTGGAAACACGGACAGATTATGAATCGGAAGATTACATGAAAATCATTGAACGTGTTTCCGAGCTAGGAGAGAAATTCTACTCCATCGAAGAAATCAACTATGACGCGGAAGTAGAGAAAACACTTCTAGGTCTTGGGTTCAAACGAGCAGACTTTACACGTCAAACCAGCGAATTTAGCGGAGGGTGGAGAATGCGAATCGAATTGGGTAAGATTTTATTGCAAAAACCCGACTTGGTCTTGTTGGATGAGCCTACCAACCACATTGACATTGAATCAGTAATTTGGTTAGAAGATTTCTTGGTGAACAAAGCCAAGGCTGTAATTGTGATTTCTCACGACAAGGCATTCATTGACAATGTAACAAACCGCACTATTGAAGTAACGATGGGGCGCATCTACGATTACAAAGCGAACTATTCTCATTACTTACAATTACGAGAGGAACGTCGCGAACATCAACTAAAAGCATATAACGAGCAGCAGAAGTTCATCAAAGACAACATGGACTTCATTGAACGTTTCAGAGGAACTTACTCGAAAACGAACCAAGTGAATTCTCGCGAACGAATGCTGGAGAAATTAGAAATAATTGAGATCGATGAAATCGACACGTCAGCATTAAGACTTCGCTTCCCTCCTTCTCAACGATCTGGTGACTACCCTGTAATCGCGAAAGACTTAAGTAAAACCTACGGAGACCATGTAGTATTCAAGGATGCGAACATGTCCATTTCGAGAGGAGAAAAAGTTTCATTCGTCGGAAGAAACGGAGAAGGAAAATCAACGATGATTAAGGCAATCATGGGGGAAATTGATTTTGAGGGAAACTGCGACCTTGGACATAATGCTAAAGTTGGATACTTCGCTCAAAACCAAGCTTCATTGCTCGACGATGAGCTTACGGTATTCCAAACTGTAGATCAAGTTGCCCAAGGTGAAATCAGAAAACAAATCAACAGTATTCTTGGTGGGTTTATGTTCCGAGGAGATGATATCGACAAAAAAGTTGGGTTCCTCTCTGGAGGAGAAAAAACACGATTGGCCATGGTAAAATTGCTTCTTGAGCCCGTCAATGTTTTGATTTTGGATGAGCCGACCAATCACCTAGATTTGAAATCGAAAGATGTCTTGAAAGAAGCACTAAAAAACTTTGACGGGACGCTGATTCTCGTCTCTCACGACCGTGATTTCCTGCAGGGACTATCCGAAAAAGTATTTGAGTTCAAGGACAAACGCGTCATCGAGCACTTTGAGAGCATTGATGATTTCTTAGAGCACAATCGAATTGAGAATTTGAAGCAGATCAATTTGATGGGATAACGATTCTTGTATACTAGTAAAGTGTAATCTGTCCATGTTTTTTTTGTGTTTAAGACGGCGAATCTATGATACACGTGCCATTCCTGACAAGGCTATTATAAACTGCTTCGCAGGCCTTACATCCATTGTATGTATATCATTTGATAGGATAACGATTCTTGTATGCTAGTAAAGTGTAATCTGTCCATGTTTTTCTTGAGTTTAAGACGGCGAATCTATGATATACACGCTATTCATGACAAGGCTAGTATAAACTGCTTCGCAGACCCTACATTCATTGTACATATATCATTTGATAGTATAACGATTCTTGGATATTAGTAAAGTGTAATCTGTTCATGTTTTTTTGTTCAAGACGACGAATCTATGATATACACGCTATTCCTGACAAGGCTAGTATAAACTACTTCGCAGGCCTTGCATCCATGGCGTGTATATCATTTGATCTGCCTAAAATCAAAAAAAACATGGACAGATTACACACACATTTTAGAGATCAAAATCAAGACAAGTCGAAATTATTCAAGCAATTGTTTCTATTTCAGACTGAATTAGAACGATACGATGATGAAGAATTTCGGTATCAAGTAAAAATTCAAGAACTCATGCACCTGATTGACACATTGCTTGAGTTGATCATTGACGAAACGTATTCGGAGTATTTTGAATGATTTCCTTTTAGAGAATGAGCATGAATTTATTGAAGACGTGCTCATTCTCTTTTTTTGATTATCCCTAACTTTATTGAATCAAATTAATGCACTCATGAAATTTGGAAAAGTTGACAATCCGGGTGAAATAGACTTCACTCTTCCTAAAGATCACCCAGATACCTTGCGAGTATTCCAAAGGGGATCTCCTATCACGAAGCCCGAAATCTTTGTAGGCTGTGCCAAATGGAGCAAGAAAGACTTGAAAAATTTCTATCCAAAAGGAACGAAAGATGAGCTGACATACTATGCCCAGCAATTCAATAGTATTGAAATGAACTCAACTTTCTATCGCATTTTCCCTCCTGCTCAATTTGAAAAATGGCGAGATAAAACACCTGAGGGATTTCGCTTCTTTCCAAAAATCAATCAGAGCATTTCGCACTACAAACAACTCAATAATGTTGAACAGGTATTGGATGAGTATCTATTATCCATTTCGCATTTAGGTGATCGTTTAGGGACTATTTTCTTGCAACTCAATGATCGCTTCGCTCCCAATCGCATGCATTTATTGGAAAAATTCGTTTCAATTTGGCCCAAAGATCTGCCTTTAACAGTTGAGGTTCGAAATGCGGAATGGTTTAGCGACTCAGCAGTTGCTAGCAATTTATACCAATTACTGGAAAGCAATAATGTTTCGAATACTCTAGTCGACACAGCTGGGAGAAGAGACATTATGCACATGAGAATGACAACGGCAACGCCATTTATTCGATACGTCGGTGCAAACCATGAAAGTGATTACAAACGACTTGACGATTGGGTAGCTCGAATCGAAGCGTGGATTGCCCAAGGAATGCAGGAATTGTACTTCTTTGTTCATCAGAATCTCGAGGTCGAATCCCCACTTCTTTCTGCATATTTTATTGAGCAGTTAAATTCAAAACTGGGTTATGAGTTGAAGATTCCCAATGGCACTTCCTCTGCGAAGGACGATCAATTGGGATTGTTTTAATAAAAAAGCACCAAACTCAACGCTTTCGAGGAGTCCTGGTGCTTTCAAAATTTATTTGAATCTTTCTAATCCGTCAATATGCTGAACTTCTCTGGATTCGAGTACACAGTCCATGCACTGAACTGATAAAGAAGATTGATTTGTTGGGCTGACAATTCAACCAAATGTCCTGTATTTTCCATTACTGTTCGGTAATGCGGGAACTTAGGAAAATCAGGTCTTCCACCGAGATCTTTTATTTGATCACGAATTTCCCATTCCAATTGCTCCAGGTAATCGTTGGCATTTTCATTGTAAATCCAAACGATTTCAACTTTTCTTCCTGCGGGAATGCCCCACCAATCATTTTGTAGTGTCGTATGCGAAGTTTGAGCGATTAAGGAATGACCATTTTTCTTTGCTTCAACAAATTGTGCCATCAGATCATTTAAGTCAGATTCAGGAAAAATTTGATTCTGATACATATCTTCTGACCCTTTAGCAATCACACCGAAAAGGGTCAAAATATCCGAACTAACATCCTTTGCCGTAGGTGTTGGATTTGTGTAAACATCATACTTTTCATTGAACTCAGTATCGGTATTTACAAAAATTACCAGCTTGTTCACATTCCGTTGAATGAGGGTGATTACACCAAGGTTTTCAAGATTCCCACCATCTCCGAACATGCGATCTCCGCTTGTTGGGATGTCACCTCCAATCGCCGGGACTTTCCAGTACTGTTGTCTTGGAGACATATCACTAAGAGTATGTCCTAAAATTTTGGATGCCGTGAAAGTGGAAACATACGCTGAGCTACTTGTTCCACTCGCATCAGCAATGGAAAATCTCGTTGCTGGCACTTGCAAGGTTAGGCAATTAGAGTTTGAATTTCCTCTAGGACACTTAACTGGACTTGTTGTGGGTGCGTATGCTCCAAAGGCAAACGGCTGAATGAATCCTCCGATGTTTCCAGTGTGCACTTCTCCACTTTTTGAACGAAAAATCGGGTTCACTGAAACCGCTGCTCCGACACCTAACGGGGTATAGTTGAAGACAGATAATGGTTCTGGATCTTCGAAAGGTGAATTTTTGTAGAGACCTGACACCGATGAATTCACAACTAAATATGGTCGGTGAACATCATTTTTTCCGTTTCGAACGACTACGAAATCACTTGGTTGAAGTGATGGATTCTTTGCACAGATTTCTCTAACAGTGGCCCAATTATAACTGAAGTACTTTGGTGCTCCATCACTATACAGCCCATACTTCTGCATATAGCTTTGTCCTACTCCTCGAATCCAGAGTTCATTCGCTGGAGTTGATCCTATGTCGTGAAGCATGTTTCCTAAAAGAGGTGCACTAGCCGCTCCCGCCAAGAATCCCGGATCCAGTGTTTTCATCCCCTCAAGCGTCAATTCCTCAGGCGGGATAATTGTTCCAAGAAGCTGATCATCGTTCAATGCACCTTCCGTGTAATACGTAAATGGCACAGAAGCCCACGATCCACCAGAAACGCAAGAAATGTAGCCTACATCATCGATTAATCCTAATTCGACTAATCCTTTCAATTGCCCAACGGCACACACCATTGCTCGTGTTCCTCCTCCCGACATGCAAATGCCTGTTTTCTTAAGCCTGAGTTCGTCTTCAGGGAAATTCAGCGAATCGCCTGTGCTTGCCCAAGCTCTAACATTGAACGTTGCCGCTTCTTCATTACTTTGATTATTTCCTTCGGAGTTGCCTGTAGCATTGCCGTTTGGGTTAACGACTGGCGGTACAGAAACGATCTTTTCACTGCAAGATGCAAGCGTTATACTTCCTAAAAGTAAAGCTGATAAACC
>CAJQOB010000154.1 GCA_905479845.1 uncultured Flavobacteriales bacterium | reverse complement strand
GTTCATCACTCGCTCTCCTGGTCTAGTGGAAAGCAGGATAATTAAGCTTTCGCGAATATCATCTTCGTCAGAAACCAACTCAACCCTGTTAGTCTGCTTTTCGAATCGCGGTGGAAAGCTCCATCCTGTTCCTAAAAAAGAAGTAAATTTTTCCATTTTGTTTAACCAATTAACACTGTGAATTCACCTAAAACAATCGCCCCTCCATGCGCTGTTGAGTCTCCCATTCTTGCCGCAGGCATTCCTCCAATCAATACACTTGATGAACCCGCCACAATTGAATCTGGAGGTCCCGTACATGTCGCCATATCACCAACTTTTGCCGCTGGCATTCCACCAATTAGCACAGTCGGTTCTCCTGGAGGAAGAATAGGTCCTCCCACGTGCGGTACCGGCCCTGTTGTCATTGGGCAGACGTGCATGTCATTTATTCTTGCTGCTGGTTGTCCCATGTTTCTAATTTATTTGGACCAGAGATCCTTTTAATACTGCAATAGCGCTCGTTGAAACCTCTGCTCCAGCCGAACCTTCAGCTTTAAACTCTGCGTTCGCCGTAATTCCTACATTCATTCCTTCGATAGAAACATCTCCAGTGGCCTTAATACCAATATCTCCAGCGCTTTCCATAATGATTCCACTGCTGTCCATTGTAATAATGTTTGAATGATCATCTTCCAACGTAATTACATCGGCATCTTCGTCCATTGTGAATTTCTTTCCCGCTGGTGTTTCAATCGTCACAGAAACTTTGTCGTCATCAAACATGAGTTTCATTTCGCTCCTCGTCACAAAACCTTTCTCGTGATTGTCATCTGCAGCCACAATTGGTGCTGGCTTCGCGCTACTGTGCAACATTCCAAGAACAACTGCGTCATTCGGATCTTCGTTGATAAATCCGACGATCACCTCATCTTTAATTTCAGGTCTAAAAAACGAACCTCTATTCTCACCAGCATCAAGAGTTGCAACTCGGCACCAGATTCCTTTTTTCTCACCATCAACAATTGGAATGGTTACCAAAATTCTGTCCTCTCCATCCGGGTCTTCTTCCAATTGAGAAACAATTCCTACGTGCAATCCCTTAATTGCTGGAATTAAACCAGAAGCTGGTGGCGTATGAATATCAAAGGTGTCAGAAAACCATTTTGGATTCAATCCAAATTGAGCGTCGCACGTCCAATCCCCATCACTGATCGTATGCAATACCCCTGTAACATAGATTTTCCCGTTGAATCGATCTCCAACTCCTTCGAGTTTTAGTGTTGTATTTGGCTTAACTGTATGAAGTCCTTGAAACTTTACTCTTCCTCTAACTTTGGATAATTGTTGGTAGAGCATCGTCGCATCGGACCAATCTTGCAATTCATTTTCATCGAGATTTCCCCCATGACGCAATTGCAAATTATCCAGTCCTATTACATCGGATAAATCTCCACTTGAGAGATTTCCATTCAGGCTCACCGAAGGATCCTTTCCTTCCGCCTCAACGATTTTTTGATCTGCCTGATTCCAGCTGTACGAGGTAACTTTTTTCAATTGGTGTCGAGCATCAATCTCTCCATCGAAGTCTAACATCGTACTCCCATAAGCGATCGTTTCCACTTCCGACTGACCAATATCAGGTTTGGCAATGGTCAACTTCCCATCATCTGGGAAGCATAATTTCCCATTGGCTTGCGCTCTAGAGAGAACAAAATCCCAATCGGAAGAATTGTATTGAATGAGCTCTTTGTGCTCGAATTTTGTTGCTTCAACGTCTTTCTCCAGTGAATAATTCCCAATTACCTCTTCAAAGATGTCGCTGTCTTTACTATCATAGAAGTATGTTGATTTTCTGCCGACAGTCATTTTCACCGCTTCATCTTTACACTCAATTATGAGCATGGAAGTGTTCTGTCTGATTTTTATAGTGTGTTTTATGACGATTCCTTTGAAAACGGTTTCCTCATCATTATGATATCCTGCTTTAATTTCAATTTTCTTACCAGGGATTAGCAAATCCTCGTTGCTGAGGGCAAAATCCTGAGTTGTTGCATCTCCATCACTCACCACGATCGTAGCGGTTGGAATGCGATTAATTTCTTTGGCCACTGAAACTGAATGGACGTGTTCAGCACCAGAAATAGGGTTACCTTCTACCAAAACGGTAAAAGTCACTAGATCTGGATTCTGACTTGTTTGTATAACTCCGCTGTTATTCATTATCCTACTTTTTCAATGGGCGGGAACGTAATTTTCTGTCCCGGTGTCAGTTTTCTAAAATTTGTCAAACCATTTACGCGTGCAACCTCTAAGTAATATTTTGGATCACCGTAAATTCTGTGCGTCATCAATGGCAAACTGTCTCCTTCTTTCACAACACGAACGTGGGTCAGATCTGGAGATGACTTCTTCTCTCTCGCGGCTCTTTGTGCCTCTGCAATGAAATTTTTAAATGTGACTTTAACAATTGCTCGAATTGGTTTACCGCCAGGGTTGAACAGTTTGTATTCGATATTAAATTCAGTTACTACTCCAGGAAATAATAAATCTCCCCAAAGGACCTTCAGATAATTTGGGCTATGAATATCACCGTTAAACTCGTAGGTGATCTTCTTGAAGTCATTCAAGTCATCAATCACTCCATTGTCTTGAGCGGGAGAATCTGCAAAAACACCTGTTCTATCAAACAAGAACTCCAAGGTTAAGTTTTCAGGCAGTGACCGATGAAATTTCACTCCACCTTTACTCGACCCAGATGCATTTTCTATTGCATACTCTGATTTGAAACTAAGCGAATATGTTTCTGGGTTGATTGCAACTTCGTACGGTTTCCCGTCATCCGCTAGAAACAACTCTGAGTCAAAAGTTGGATCGCTGTATGCACGAATCATCAGTTTTTGAAGTTTTCCTTCTTGCGCCATTTCCTATTTTTATCTTTCGTCCTTATTCTTTAGAATGGTCATCACCTGATCCAAACATTCTTGTACCAACTTCCCTTTCCCCTCCGCGTCAGAGTCTTGAGGCTTATTATCACCTCCCTTGACATTGATTTTAATATGTAGTTCCTTTATTTCAATTGGCATCTACTTCAACTTTAAAATAGTTATAGGATAGTTCCAATGTCTCCATTACGATTTTGCTTTCTTGCGAATTCAAATCGTCGACAGCCCATTTTACAGGGATTGCGTGAGTTACTTTCCACGTTACAATTGGTTTGATTTCTTCCTTTTTCTTCTCCCCTTCTGCACTGTAAAGTGAGATGGTTAAATCCAACGGTTTGAATTCGAAATCCTCGAATGCTTTTTCGCACCATTTAATGAGTCCAGAAGTCCTTAACAACCCCCGTTTGAGAACCAAGTTCGGAAACTTGGTTCTCCCTGGGAGCTTGTGTTTAAATCGGTTTTCTCCACCTTCGGCAAATTCTTCCGTTTCAATATCTACAGATAAACCTCCTACGGATTGGAAATAAATATCATCTCCAACCTCATCTTCGAGTCCTTCAAATTTGACTTGAAATTGGAAGCCTACTGGTGGGTAATAACTCATCTTAATTAGTCATTTTGGATTGTTAACCCTTCGTGAACCAATTCCATTGATTCAATCGCTGCCTCACTTGCATCAGATTTCAATCCTGGAGATTGAACTTTCGTTGGCCAAGCATTTCTTACTTTCCAAACTACTTGTGCACTTCCTTCTGGATCGAGTAATTTGATTGTGATATCACGGCGTTCAATTGAATTCAATTTCACGGTGTTCCACCAATCGTAGTATTCATTGTCACTAGCGAAAGTTCCTCGCTTCAAGGTGATATTAGAATACTTCTGCATCCCAGGCATCTTTACTTTACTGTGCTCTGGGCTAGCTCCGTGGCGGTATTCGATTACTTCTGTTTCT
>CAJQOB010000153.1 GCA_905479845.1 uncultured Flavobacteriales bacterium | reverse complement strand
CAAATTTTTATTTCAGTTAGTTGAAAACTTGTATTCTCGGGCAAATGCAGAATTCGAACGAGGCATGTTCCGAGTAAAAGGAGATACTATTGATATTCATTTGGCTTATGCCGACCATGCCCTTCGCATTGAATTTTGGGGAGATGAAATTGAAGGGATTTCTGCTATCGACCCAAAGACTGCTAACCGAATAGAAACTTACAACGAGATTTCTATCTACCCTGCAAACATATTTGTAACGAGTCCAGAAACAACTAAACGCGCCATTGATGAAATTGGTGAGGACATGGTTCTTCAAGTAGAGAATTTCAGAAAACAAGGACTAATTGATGAGGCGAATCGTTTGAAAGAACGTACAACTTTTGATATAGAAATGATTCGAGAGTTGGGATACTGCTCCGGAATTGAGAATTATTCAAGATATTTTGACAACAGAAATCCTGGTCAACGACCATTCTGTTTGATTGATTATTTTCCTGATGATTTCCTAATGATTGTTGATGAAAGTCACGCCACATTGCCGCAAGTTCGTGGAATGTATGGAGGTGACCGTGCTCGTAAAACAAACTTGGTGGATTACGGATTCCGTTTGCAAGCTGCAATTGACAATCGACCTCTTAAGTTTGAGGAGTTTGAATCGATGTTACACCAAACCATCTATGTTTCAGCAACCCCTGCGGATTATGAAATTGAGAAATCGGATGGGATACTGGTTGAACAGGTGATCCGGCCGACAGGACTACTCGATCCACTGATTGAAGTTCGTCCAAGTAAAAATCAAATTGATAATCTCATCGAGGAAGTTCAAATTCGAATCGGTAAAGATGAACGAACTCTCGTTACGACTTTGACGAAGCGAATGGCAGAGGAATTGCAGAAATACCTGGAGCGATTAGGGATTTTGTGCCGATATATTCATTCTGAAGTCACAACAATTGATCGAGTTGAAATCTTACGTCAGCTACGATTGGGAGAATTCCATGTTCTAATCGGTGTGAACTTACTTCGTGAAGGACTGGACTTACCGGAAGTTTCCTTGGTTGCGATCATTGATGCCGACAAAGAAGGATTTTTGAGAAACGAACGTTCTTTGGTTCAAACAGCTGGTCGTGCAGCGAGAAACGTCAATGGAATGGTGATTATGTATGCGGATAAAATGACCAAATCCATGCAGCGCACGATTGACGAAACGGCGCGACGAAGAAAGATCCAGGAGGCGTACAACAAGGAGCACGGATTGATTCCTACCCCTTTAAACAAATCGACACATACCATTTTGAATTCAACGAAAGTTGCTGACGGAGATGGTCCAACGGATTACACGCATTACGAAGAATCTGCGATTGCAGCAGATCCTGTAATTCGTTACATGTCCGATCAGCAAATGGAGCAAACGATCAAATATACGCGCAAGAAAATGGAAGCCGCCGCGAAAGATTTGGATTTCATTGAGGCAGCAAGACTCAGAGACGAGCTCTTCGCTTTGGAAAAACAAAAGCAATCAGAAGCATGAATCTAAAAACATCACTTAGTCAACTGAGAATTTTGGCAATCATGGAAGGTATCTCCTACCTCCTTTTTGCATTAACGATGCCCCTGAAGTATATTTTTGAAATGGGTATGCCCAACAAGATTGTTGGAATGGCTCACGGTGTACTTTTCATCGCTTATGTACTGTGGGTCTATGTTGTTGGGAATGATAGAAAATGGAGCTGGAAGAAAATAGGAATTTCTTGGATCGCTTCCCTTCTTCCGTTTGCCACTTTTTGGATTGATGCGAAATATTTGAAACCGATCAGCGAACAGTAAATGTCTGGATCTACAACGCAAAAAATTGTCATTTTAGATGTCGCCAGAGGTGTCTGCGCATTTATCGTGGCGCTCTATCATTTTTTGCATTTTGAAAATCAACACGGATCATTTGTAGAAAGTAGTAATCAGGCACTGGCTACCTTCGACCCAATAATGGAAGGTTCGATTTGTGTGTTTTTCATCATTTCGGGTTACGTGATGTACATGCACATGGAAAGAAACAACTTTGACCTTAAGCTGTTCCTTCCATTCATGGCCAAAAGAGCCATCCGCTTGTTAATTCCAATGCTGGTGTGCATAGCCTTCATTCTTTCCATTAACGCGCTTTTTCAGTGGTATCTTGATCAGGAAGTTGTATTCTCATTGAAGCAACTCATTGCAAACTTGACTCTTTCAGCAAACTTTGTTGGAGAAGATTGGTACAATCCAATTTTCTGGACCTTAAGTATTGAATTTCAGTTTTATTTAGTGCTCGCACTAAGCTTTAAATTGATTCGCAAAGATCCCTTCGCTGCATTAATCATAATCACACTAGCCTGCACAGCAGTGAATCATTTTTTCTACTCGAAAGGACTTCTTGTCGAATTCGGATCGTATTTCACCATTGGTATTGCCATGTTCTTATTCTCAACGAAGAAGTTCACTGCTATCCAATTATTAATAATCACTGTTCTTGGAGCAGTTGATTTCTTGTCAAATCAAGACTTGTATTACTGCGTAATTCCTTTGATTTCGATTCCGATTCTACTTTTCGTAAAAACAAAAAATCGATTCCTTCAATTCCAGGGTGAAACCTCCTACAGTTTCTACCTCTTCCATGGTTTACTGGGAAATTGGTTTCTATACTTCCTTTTAAGATATATGGAGAACACCTCCCAAAAAGCCATGGTATTATTTGGAGCGTTCGCTGTTGCCTATGTGGGATCTTACTTCTTCTATCGACTGATTGAAAAACCCAGTTTAAAATTGGTAAAGCGAATTCGATACACCGACGAAGTCAGCCGCGGAGCAAATCAAACAAATTGAATTAAAAGAGTTTCTGAGAAGATTTCAGAATGGAACTCAGGTTTTATTATTTTTGCCACATGGACAATCGAAAACACATTGAAGTTTGCTTCACTCCAGGAGAGTATGAATACTTTAAAGATGAATATGAAATAGTTGTTGTAATTGATGTACTTCGAGCAACATCTGCCATTTGCGCTGCATTTCACAATGGAATAAATTCAATTACCCCAGTTTCTTCGATTGAAAAGGCGCAAGAGTACAAAGCTAAAGGATATCTAGTTGGTGCTGAAAGAAAAGGTCAAATCGTTGAAGGTTTTGATTTTGG
>CAJQOB010000152.1 GCA_905479845.1 uncultured Flavobacteriales bacterium | reverse complement strand
TTTTCAAGTTAGACGAATTCGTATCCGCTCCAAGGTTGCACCACTCTCCAATGAGTGAATTCCCTAAAAATCCATCGTGACCTTTATTCGAGTACGATTGGAAAATGCAATTATTCACCTCTCCTCCAACCTTACAATGAGGTCCTAAAGTTGTCGGTCCATAGATTTTCGTTCCAAGTTTCAAAGCACTGCTTTCGTTCATTGCAAAGGGGCCTCGAACAATTGACCCTTCCATGATTTCAGCATTTCTACCAACGTAAATTGGACCATTCATAGTATTCAAAATGGATGCTTCCACTTTTGCTCCCTCTTCCAAGAAAATCAAGTCCGGATCTCCAATTACTCGATTTGAATTGGACAGAGCTTGAGAAGTTTTGCCCTCGCTCATCATTTCAAAATCATTTATCAAGGCTTCACCATTCATCTGGTAAAGGTTCCATCTTTCTGAAATCACGATTAACTTTCCTGTGAATTTTACTTTGTTCGAACCATCACCGTTTCTAGCAATCCAGCACTGATCGCAATACAACTCTTGGTTCTCTCCCAATTGAATAATCGCATCGGCGAGTTCCCTATTTAAAATCACGCAGGCATTCATTTCTGTTCCGCCTACATTTGGAAATCTCCCGGCCAAAAAATCTTCTGATTTGAATCCAATTTCGGCTCTCGGAAAGAAAAGCTTCCAGCGTTCATCATTTGTTAAAATGCCCATTCTCAAATTCCCAATTGGGCGTGTAAGTGTGAGAGGGGCGAATTTCAGCCAACTTTCGTTATCGTGGAGTGTGATGTTCATTGTTAAATATTTTCAGTTGATTTTTTAGTCGAAAACGCCAACATTCCCATAAAAGTAAAGAATGAATTGATAATGATCATTTCTATTCCAAAAGCGTAATTACCGAACAATCCTGGCTGACCTTCTGCCACACCTGGCCCTCCGAATGAGAAATACCAGAGAAATACCATGAGTGAAATAGATCCCAAGCAGATAATCGGCACTAGTCCATCGCGGACAGAACGTTTGAAAATGATTCCAAAAAAGAACATTCCAATGAGCGGTCCGTATGTGAAACCAGCAAATTTCAGTAGTAACCAAATCGCGGCTGTGTCTGTCGTGTATTTGAGTAATATGATCACCAATATGAGAACCACAGACATCGCAATGTGTACATTTCGACGCGTTCGTTCCTGCTCTGCTCTTCGTCGTTTCTTTAGATCTAGAAAGTCAATTGAAAACGAAGTCGTCAGTGATGTTAATGCTGAATCGGCACTGGAATACGCTGCCGCAACCAAACCAAGCAAAAACAACACGCCGACAATCGGCCCGACTTCTTTGCTCATCGCTATTTTCGAGAAAAGCATATCGCTTCCAAGTTCTTTATTCGCAATTTGATCAATGACTTCAGGCATATTGGCTTCTGCATACATGTATAACAAGCTTCCCAAAGCGAGGAACACGAGGTTCACTATAACCAATACTATTGCCATGCTGATCATGTTTTTCTGTGCGTCGCTGATATTTCTACAAGACAGATTCTTCTGCATCATGTCCTGATCCAAACCAGTCATACCGATTGTGATAAACATACCTCCAAAGAAGCTCTTCCAAAAGTTATTTCCTGCCAAGAAATCATCGAAGAAGAACATTTGCGAGTATTTGCTGTCTTGCACTGTAGAAATAACCCCACCTTTTTCCGACAGATCGAGAGCATCAGAAATAAAATATACGGTCAGAATAACCGACGATAGCATGAATAAAGTTTGAAGTGTATCAGTCCAAACAATCGTTTTTATTCCTCCTCTACTCGTGTAAATCCAAATCAACAAGATGGAAATAACGACAGTCACTTCAAATGGAATCCCCCATTTATTAAATAAAATTACCTGAAGTACATTTGCCACTAGCAACAGGCGAATCGACGCTCCAATGATTCTAGAAATCAAGAAAAAAAATGCCCCTGTTTTGTAGCTCCAGAAACCAAATCGATCTTTGAGGTACTCATAGATGGACGTCACATTCGATTTGTAGAACAGCGGTAAAAGCACATACGCCACAATGAAATAGCCGACCAAATAGCCAAAAACTACTTGCATGTAGCTGAATTGTTTCGTTGCATCGCCCACCCAACCTGGGATCGATAGGAATGTCACCCCACTCAACGAAGCACCAATCATTCCGAAGGAAACCAAATACCAAGGCGATTTCTTATCGCCACGAAAGAAGCTCTCATTGTTTGCTCGTCTTGAGGTGAGATATGATATTCCGACTAGTACAGCGAAATAAAGCACTAAAACTGTAACGATAAGGGTTGTAGACATCCAAGTTTATTTGAAGGTTAAATGTACGATTTTCACTTCGAGTAATGATGGTTCAAAGGTTCAAATCGGCGAAAGAGTATTTTTGATTGATCTTGATGCCCACCTGTTACTTTTTTGCGCCTTAGAATTCTATATTTGTAACACACAAACAATCGAGTATGGAAACCATCATTTTTCAAATTGCATTAATCGTTGTTCCTGCTGGAGCGGTAATGCTAACCGCGATCTATTTTCTTCGTCAGCAATCAGATGCTAAAGTACGAAACGCGAAAATCGAACTAACTCAAACATTGAAAAAGCAACGACAAGAGTTTTTCCTTCCTTCTCGAATGGAAGCCTACCAACGTTCTGTTCTATTCTTGGAAAGAATTCATCCGAACAGCCTAGTTATGCGTCATCACAATCCAGGATTGCCAGCGATGGCTTTTCAGGTAAAGTTATTGGAAACAATTCGTGAAGAGTACGAACACAATATTGCTCAACAACTGTTCGTTTCCCCTGCCGCTTGGGAAATGGTGAAGAAATCAAAAGAAGAGACATTGAAAATTATTCAACTAGCAGGTAAGCAAATGGATGCTACATCGATGGCAATGGATCTATCGGCTAAAATTTTCGAAATCGTCGGTGAAGTTGGTCAATTGCCTTCTGAAATCACTGTTGAAATCTTGAAAAAGGAGTTGCAAGAATTGTTCTAAATGAAGCGCTCCCTTCTTTTCGTTGTGCTGCTTGTTTGTTTTTCCTGTACGGGAAATTCAGCAACGAAATTGAACTCTCCTCCTGACACCATTTACTTTGTTGACACCCTTGGTTTAGATTCACTCTGGCAATCTTTGGTATTTGAAAAAGGTGGTTGCTTAACTGGTGGGCAATATGTTAAAGATGGACATTTTGGAGGTGAAGGCTGCGTTTTGACCCAACATCGAAAAGGAAGGCCGGATTGGCGTCCATTTTTCAGGAATCCAAAAAAAGACCTAACAGAATTTCTCATTAGCCAATTTACTGATACTTCCACCACTCACATTCACACTTGTCCTTTCGCTATCGCTAAAGCAGGGGAAGTTGCCGTGTATTGTCTTTCGAAGATTTACTTAGTGAATTGGTATGATTTCGAACCATTTTTGGAATACCAGAACAGAGAAATGACCGATTCCACTGATTGTCCGCAAACATGGCTTCAAGCAATTTTGGAGGACCCAAAAAAGAGGGAGTTGTTAATTGCCGAATGGAGGAAGCTATGAAGAATCGAGGACAAAAAATTGGAATAACAATCGTCGCAATGATTATTCTCTGGATCGTTGCCTACCTTTTTCATGAGCGCTTTTTCCACTTTGTATTGGGGCATTTTAAAGATTTAAACCTCCAATTACAGACCTCCGAATTACTTGGGATTTTACCTAAAGCACTTACTTTTGCGTCAGTCATTTCAATCCTTCCAGCTCTTTTTCTTTTCTCTCATTTCGTCCTAAAAGATCAGAAAACCAAAGTGTTTTTTGTTAATCGTTCCAGCAACTCTGCTTGCAGGAATAGGAATGATGGCTTTTCATATCTATTCGCTCAGAATGGAGATTTCAGAAATGAGGGATTTGTCCTTCTTAGGCATTCAAAACTCAATATCCATTTCTAATATTCATGCTGCTCGCTACCTTGGAATTGGTTTCATTCTCGGAACCATATTTAGCACTGCCATCCTTTCTTTCACATCGAGGGATAGAAAATCGTAAGGTCTCATTCCGTTATTTCTTCCGATATTTAACTCACCTAATTTTTCACCGCCATCAGGCAGCAACATAGTTAATTATGCGAATTCATCTCACACTCTCTTTTGTACTATGCGTATTTGCTCTGAATTCTTTCGGACAAGCAAAGGAAGCCACCAAACAGGCCTTTATCATCGGAGAACGTCTAGAATTTCATTCGAACATTTTGAATCAAGATCGAATGCTGAACATTTACCTTCCGAATGGGTATTCTCAAGACAACGCAGACAAATATCCTGTGATTTACCTTTTGGATGGTTCACAAAATGAAGACTTCATTCACATTGCTGGAGTAGTTCAATTTGGATCGTATCCTTGGATCAACATGGTAGAAGAGTCCATTATTATTGGTATTGAAAATATTGATCGCAAGCACGACTTCACATTCCCGACAACAGTCGAGCAAGACAAATTGGACTTTCCAACAACCGGAGGATCAGAAGCATTCATCAATTTCCTCGAAACTGAGTTGCAACCATACATTGAAAGCGCATACAAAGTAACGGACGAAAGAACGATCATTGGTCAGTCGTTGGGTGGCTTGTTGGCGACGGAAATTTTGGCAAAAAGACCAGACATGTTCGATAAATACATCATTGTAAGCCCAAGTTTGTGGTGGAATGGCAAATCCCTACTGGACATGGAATTTGCAACCTACACTGAGGAGAAATCGATTTACATCACCGTAGGTGAAGAAGGGAAAGTGATGAAAAAGGACGCAAAAGCTCTATACAAAAAGCTCAAGAAATCCGACAATCCAATGAAACTGTTGGAACACAAATTTTTGAAAGAACAAAATCATGGGGACGCCTTACACCTTGGTATTTACAACGCTTTTGAGGCCATGCGCCCAGAAATGAAAAATTTACCTGATTAGGTAAGGATAATTACATGATCGTGCACTTCGATGCGATCTCCAGGAATTAACTTTGCGCGTTTTCTTAGTTCGATTTCACCATTGCGCACCACTTCTCCCTCATCGACGATGAACTTAGCATGTCCTCCCGTTTCTGCGATTCCTTCAACCTTCAACAGTCGAATCAATTCAATGTAAGGTCCTTCGATTTTAAATTCTTCTGCCATTTTGATATGCTTGGTATAATTCTTCTGCAGCTTGGAAAGACGATATTTCGCCATCAATCACTCGCTGTTCATTTCTTTTCAATTTCTCCACTAATTCGGCATCAGCAAAGAAACCACTTAGGATCAACTCCTTTAGTGTTTCCGTAAGCCATTTTTTATCTTGTTCCCTCCTGCTCTTCTCAAAAGAGCCATTCAATTTCACATGATTCTCAAATGAATTGATCGTTTCCATAGCTTCATCCATGTTCTCTCCGTTTAAAGCGCTACATGTAAATACACGTGGAATCCACTCATTAGGATTCGGAGGAAATAGGTGCAGAGCATTTTTATATTCTCTAGCGGCCAGTTTCGCTTTTTGAACATTGTCACCATCCGCTTTAGTGATAACAAGTGCATCCGCCATTTCCATGATTCCCTTCTTAATTCCTTGAAGTTCGTCTCCAGCTCCAGAGAGCATCAACAGTAAAAAGAAATCAACCATGGATTTCACCATTACTTCAGATTGTCCAACACCAACCGTTTCAACCAAAATTGTTTTGTGCCCTGCGGCTTCGCACAAAATGATGCTTTCACGCGTCTTTTGTGCAACTCCCCCAAGTGTGTCTCCCGCTGGTGAAGGCCGAATGAATACATTTGGATTTACCGCAAGATCGTTCATCCTAGTTTTATCACCCAAAATACTTCCTCTTGAAACGGCACTCGATGGATCTACGGCCAAAACTGCCACTCCTCCATCTTCTTTCGAAAACAATCCACCAAAGTGCTCAATAAAGGTACTTTTCCCAACACCGGGAACTCCAGTAATTCCAATGCGAATTGAATCTCCGCTCAGGGGCAAACATTTTTGAATTAAGGCATTCGCCAAAACACGATGTTCCGACAATTGACTTTCAATCAAAGTAATACCAGCACTTAAAGCTGTTTTGTCTCCAGACTTGATTCCAGCAAACAACGTGTCGGGCGTTGACTTTAATCGTCGTTCTTGCTTCTTTCGAATCCAATCATCGATGTTCTTGCTGTTCATGATCGAAATATGGGAAAAATTAATGTATGAATCGTAAGATATCAGAATAAATGCTTAATTTTGTTTAATAAAAAACAGTTAAGTTTAAACAACATGATTCGATACTCCATTAAGGACCTAGAAAATTATACTGAGATTAAGGCTCATACTATTCGCATTTGGGAACAGAGATACAATCTTTTATCTCCTAAACGAACAGATAGCAACATTCGCTACTATTCTCATGAGGATCTCAAAAAGATTTTGAATATAAACCTGCTGTATTTAAACGGGCTCAAGATTTCGAAGATTGCAAAGCTCACAGAAGAAGAGATAACAGACAAAGCGAAAGAGATCATTGTTGACAAGTCTGTTTCTGGAAATGAGGAAGTAGATACATTGCTCATTGCTATCACATCAATGGATGCTGATGAAATCCGTAAGCTTTTATGGCAGTACGACCAGCAATTCAGCTTGCATGAACTCTTCAAGAACATCATTGTTCCTCTTTTGATAAAAATGGGAGAACTTTGGCAAACGAATTCTATTTCAGTTGCGCACGAACATCACTTCTCAAATATACTTCGCGATTTTTATATCGTAAAAATAAACGACCTCGAGCCTAAGAAGAAACTTAGCAAGACCGTAATGCTTTTCCTACCTGAACATGAAGAGCACGAACTCAGCTTGCTTTACTTTCAGTACTTACTTAAGGAAGCAGGGTTCAATTGTATCTACCTTGGAAAGAATGTTCCTCTCACCGATTTAGAGGCATCAATTAAACAAGTGAAACCAGATATCCTTTTATCGAATTTGATTACACGAATCAAAGAAAAGGAATTAAAGAAGTTCTTCAAAGAGCTCGTACAGCGATCTCAAGGAGTTGAAATTAGAATTTCTGGTTCCTTCACAAATGAAATTCTAAAGGAGATTCCTCCCGCAGTTAAAATCATTTCCTCTGAAAAAGAGCTATTAGCGGTCTAGATTTCAAGTAAATCGTCGTTTTGTTTAGCACTTAAGTCACTTTGTTAAACACAAAAGCAAATAAATTGTATATTTGCATATATCAAGTACCCATCGATGAGAAAAATTGGAATTATTGGAGCAGGGCTCTCAAGCCTTTATTCTGCCTGCTACTTAGCAAAGGCGGGCTATTCTGTTGAAGTTTTTGAAAAAAACAAAATGGCAGGTGGTCGCTCCCAGTATTTTAAAACAAATGGATTCACGTTTGACATGGGACCTTCTTGGTATTGGATGCCAGACTTGATCGACGATTTGTTCAACGATCTCGGGGAAAATCGAAGTGACTACTTCAAACTTACACGACTGGACCCTGCTTACCAAGTGCTATGGAAAGACAAAACTGCCACGCAAATCCCTGCAACCAAAGAAGATCTTTTAGACCTTTTTGATTCCTTCGAAAAAAACGGTGGACAGAAATTACTTGAATTCTTGAAAGATGCCCAAACGAAGTATGAAATTGCAACGGAATCATTCTTGGAAAACCCTGGATTGAAAATTGGAGAAATCGCTAAACTCAGCGTACTGAAAAATGCACTCAAACTAGACGTATTCAAATCGGTTGAAAAAGACGTCGCCAAACGGTTTTCATCTGAAAAAGCACGAAGTATTCTCAATTTCCCCGTTTTGTTTCTGGGTGAAATGCCTGGAAACATCCCCTCTCTCTACACCTTAATGAATTACGCTGATTTGGAGTTGGGAACTTGGTATCCAGATGGAGGAATGCATGCATTGGCTGCAGCGCTTGAGAAAATTGCGCTTCACGAGGGTGTCAAATTTCATTTTAACTCTCCGGTTAAAGAAATTTTGGCAGAACAAGGAATTGTTAGTGGTTTACGCTCCAACGGCAGAGCTCATCCTTTTGATGCCATCATTGGAGGTGCTGATTACAATCACATCGAACAAAATCTCATCCCTTCACGTTATCGACGATACACACCAGACTATTGGGACAAACGAAAAATGGCACCAAGCTCGTTGATCTATTACTTGGGAATCAACAAAGAAATTCCAGGCTTGGATCACCACAATCTCTTCTTCGATGAAGACTTAAACGACCATGGAAAGGAAATTTATAATGATCCAAAGTGGCCGACAAACCCCCTCTTCTACGCCTGCGCTCCATCTAAAACAGACAAGGACGTAGCACCCGAAGGTCAAGAAAACATATTTATTCTCATGCCTTTAGCTCCAGACTTGGAAGATTCCGATGAAATACGCGAAAAGTACTTTCAAATGATTATGAAACGAATGGAAGACCGCTGTGGAGTATCAATTCGGAAGAATATTGTCTACAAACGCTCATTCTGTATTTCAGACTTTAAATCAGAATACAACTCGTTTAAAGGCAACGCATATGGCTTGGCCAACACATTATTTCAGACAGCTAATTTAAAACCAAAAATGAAATCTAAAATTAAAAACCTATTTTACTGCGGACAATTAACGGTTCCAGGACCTGGAATTCCACCCGCTTTGATCTCAGGTAAGATTGCAGCTAAACAACTAATCAAAACACTATGAGAGAACTTTTCGATATTCATTCTTTCAAGGCTTCAAAACACGTTACTAAGTTGTATAGTACTTCATTCTACGCTGGAGTTCGCTTCTTGGATGAAAAAATCAGAAATGACGTTCACGGCATCTATGGTTTTGTTCGCTTCGCCGATGAGATTGTTGACTCCTTTCACAAACAGGATAAGGAACAGTTGTTGAATGAATTTGTGGAAAACACTTACAAAGCGATTGAACGAAAAATTTCACTCAACCCTATTCTAAACTCGTTTCAAATGGTTGTGAACAAATATCAAATCGACCATTCTTTGATTGACCAATTCTTGCACAGTATGCGCATGGACTTGAACCCAATGGAGTACACACAAGAATCGTATGAGGAATACATCCTAGGATCTGCCGAAGTTGTTGGATTGATGTGCCTAAAGGTTTTCGTATACGGCGACGAAACGGAGTACCAACGATTAAAACCATACGCGATGAAATTGGGGTCTGCTTTTCAAAAAATCAATTTCTTGAGAGACATGAAGGATGATTTTCAAGGACTGGGACGCATTTACTTTCCCGGAGTAGACATAAAAGGACTTTCATTGAACGATAAAAAGCGCATCGAAAAAGAGATCCAAATAGAATTCGACGAAGCCTTTATCGGTATCAAGCAATTGCCTAAATCGTCGAGATTCGGAGTGTACGTGAGCTATGTGTACTACACAAAGTTACTTCGGAAAATCAAGCGTAAAACAGCAAAAGAATTACTAGAATGTAGAATCAGTGTTCCAAACAAAACAAAGGTGTTTTTGTTCGCAAAATCGTATGTTCGTAACTCAATGAACTTATTGTAACAATGGAAAAGGTAATCCTAGTCAACGAGCAAGACGAGCCAATCGGTGAAATGGAAAAAATGGAAGCCCACGAAAAGGGATTGCTTCACCGCGCGTTTTCCGTTTTCATTTTCAACGATCGAAACGAACTGCTGCTCCAAAAAAGAGCGAGTTCAAAATATCACTCAGGTGGACTTTGGTCGAATAGCTGCTGCAGTCACCCGAGGACAGGTGAAACAGCCGAGGAAGCTGGAATGCGCCGTTTAACAGAAGAAATGGGATTTACGGTACCATTGGAAGCCGTGTTCTCCTTCATTTATAAAGCTGAGCTAGACAATTCCCTAACCGAGCATGAATTGGATCACGTTTTAATTGGTCGATTTAACGGTGCTCCTGCGATCAACCTGGATGAAGTTGAAGATTGGAAATATATTAACCTCGACACTTTAACATTAGATATGACGATTACTCCTGAGAGCTATACGGAATGGTTCAAAATTGTATTTGATCGGGTTCGGAATGTTTTAGATAAATCCATCTCGAAATAATGGGAAAGTCGTTGGTTCACTCGAAAAGGAGAATCCAACTAATCATTGGAGTTCTTATTCTATTCCATGCCATTGGAGTTGGAATCATGCTTCTTTACCCTGAAGGAGCGAAGCTTTCTTACTTAAACCTCATCTTAACTGCGTTTCTCTTATTTCTGAGTGAAAAGAATTACATCCGCACCACTGGAACGCTCATTATTATTCTAGCTGGAGGTTTTGTCGTTGAGTACATAGGTGTTCACACTGGAGTACTTTTTGGAAATTATGAATACGGCGCTGCACTTGGACCAAAGATTGGAGGAATTCCTTTAGTGATTGGTGTAAATTGGTTCTGCATTGTTGTTGCCAGTGGATCCCTGCTCTACTCACTTCGGATAAATAGTGTTTTAAAAGCCATTCTTGCGGGCGCATTATGTACAGGCATGGACTTCTTGATCGAACCTGTAGCAATGAAATTAGACTTTTGGAATTGGGAAAATGGTATCATACCAATTTGGAATTATGTTTGCTGGTTTGGCTTCGCTAGCTTTTTCTCATTTATCTATTTCAGACTAGGAAAATCAAAAAACAAACCAGCACAATCCCTATATTTCATCTGGGTTCTATTCTTTAGTATTCTTAACTTCGCACTATGATACTCGCTTTTGCTCTAGTTCTTGCATTCTGCCTAATGGAGTTCGCTGCATGGTCAGCTCACAAATACCTGATGCATGGATTTCTGTGGAAAGTACACGAAGATCATCATCAGGTGACAAAAAAAGTATTCGAAAAAAACGACTTGTTCTTCTTGATTTTCGCCATCCCTTCATGGCTCTGTATCATGCTTGGCTTCATCTATCAAGTTAACTTTTCCATCGGATTCGGTTTTGGAATTGCGCTTTATGGATTGGTTTACTTCTTAGTTCATGACGTATTAATTCACAGAAGGTTCAAATGGTTCGATAAAACGAATAACGCGTATTTCAAAGCAATCCGAAAGGCACATAAGATTCATCATAAAAAGCAAGGGAAAGAAGACGGAGAGTGCTTCGGAATGCTCGTCGTTCCCAGAAAATATTTCAAGGCATGAAAGGGCTTTATCTCCTTCTTGATGGTTTGACCATAGTATTCCCACTAATCCTGAGCTTTGACAAAAGGGTTCACTTCTTCTCTAAATGGAAGTCGGTGCTGTACGCAACTTTAATCATTGCCGTACCTTTTCTTATTTGGGATTTCATATTTACGGAGCATGGATTTTGGGGATTCAACCCTGATTATCTGATTGGGATCGAAATTGGAAATCTCCCGCTGGAGGAGGTACTATTCTTCATTGTCGTACCATTCGCATGCACTTTCATTTACGAATGTGCGAAATACTATTTTAGGTCGATTCGATTTCAAATTTTAGACCGAGCTTTATACTTTGCCTTGCCTATTTATGCCATGATCTTGACCCTACTGGAACCAACAGGTTGGTATACTTTGAGCGTCGTCATTTCGTCTGGGATCACCCTGTTCTTCTGGTTACGTGCGCCTAAATTTAAATTTATTGGAATTGCATTTCTAATCAGTTTGATCCCTTTTCTTATTGTCAATGGAATTCTAACTGGAGGAGCCACTTCCGAACCAATTGTTTGGTACAGTGAATTGCAGAAAGTCACACCAAGAATTTGGACAATTCCCATGGAAGATGTTCTTTACTGTTTTACGTTGATTATCTCCGTATTCTTACTATCTGAGTTCTTCGAAAAAAGACGATTGATATGAAGCGTATTGGACTAATGTCGGACACTCATGGGTTTATCGACCCTAAGATCTACGAATACTTCAAAGATGTCGACGAGATCTGGCACGCTGGCGATGTTGGTGACGTTTCTGTGATTGACGAGTTGCGTGAATTCAAACCTATCCGTGGAGTTTACGGAAACATCGATAATGCTGACGTTCGAGTGGAATTTCCAGAATTCAACCGTTTCCATTGTGAGGATGTAGAAATATTAATGACACACATCGCGGAGAAACCTGGAAAGTACAGTAAACCATTGTACGAGGAATTGTTGAGTAATGGAGCTCCTAAGCTTTTCATTTGTGGACATTCACATATCCTTCTGGTTAAGAATGATCCTCGCTACAACATGCTATGGATGAACCCAGGAGCGTGTGGATTCAAAGGATTTCATCAGGTAAAAACAGTTTTACGGTTCTCAATAACTGGTGATCGAATTCACGATCTCGAAGTAATAGAATTAGGGAAACGCGTCTGATTATACGCGAATTCCAAGCACACACACATCATCTACCTGATCGAGCTCATCCCGCCATTCATTGAAGCGTCGCTCGAGTAAATCACGTTGTGCACTCATCGGTAAACTAGCGGCAGACCTAATCAATTCACGGAATGTCTGACTTCTGAATTTCTTGCCTGCTGGCCCTCCAAATTGATCCGCATATCCGTCTGAGAAAAGGTATACCTGATCTCCAGATTTCAATTGTAACTTTGTCGTT
>CAJQOB010000151.1 GCA_905479845.1 uncultured Flavobacteriales bacterium | reverse complement strand
GTTCCAAATATATGCATGACGAATCATAATAGTTTTGAAGCCCTCGATACACGACGAGGATGCAGACATTCACCCTGTTAATTAGGCAACCGCATTTTTGAATTTTAATTCTTGTTAAAGGTACCAAAACTATTTCAAAGCAATAAATATTCTACAATTCTCTTGATTTAGCTCACAGAAAGCAATTTCTCAAAGAGATATTGTGATTGGGTTGATTCTTCAAAATACAGGTAAGGATACCTTGTGCGCATTATTTGCTCTTTGGGCCAAATAAAAATGTTTCAAAAAAACAATTTGTTTCAGGTTGAACTTTATGTTTATTTTAGCTGTCACCCTACTGTTAGATGATTGTTTATTTAGCAACCTAGCCCATATGTCAGGATCAAAATATCTTAAAGCCCTTCTACTTATAGCGATAATCGGTTTGATCGCTTATTTCGTTTTTGAGAAAATCTAACACGACAATACTACTGAATCCTCTCGTCGACTAAAACTGGATTTTAAAAATCGAGCAAGCGGAAATCTTCAGGAATATTCAATTGGATAGTGCGCAAATTTATGCTCGGGATGCATATAATCTCGCAACTCAGTGAGATAACATGTACGATAGATACTCTGCTTTGTTGCTTTCATCCGAAATCAGGTTTCTACGGTTTGGTGCGCGCGACTGGCAGCACGAGAGGGCCCAACGGTGTCAAAGGTGGTTCAATGAACATAAGCATTATGATGAGGCTTTTCGAGCTAAGTATTTAGAGTTAGAAATAAAATCTTTTTTGAAGGGGTGGAACAATGTTGCATATGACCGCGAATCACTTATTGAAGTCGCCAAGCTTTGCAATGGTGATGGTGCGATGGCGCATGCCTACTACTTCAAAATGAACAATCGAGATTATACGCGCCCCTGGGAAGAAGATGTTCATATTCTTGACTCCGCCAGAATGTTTGCACAAAGGTCGAAGGACACCATTCTATTGTCAAAAATTAGAATAATGAGCGTGTTGCCCGAAAATGGATCAGAGGCATCATTTGATAGTACATTTACGAGTTTAAAAGAAGCAAATGACTGGAAACTTCCTGAGCTAAAATGCATGAGTTTTGTTTCACTCGGAACAGAGTTTGCCCCCAACAAAAAAAATACTGACTCTGCTTTATTGTATTTAAAGAAGGGATAGGAAACTTCGGATCAGTGGGGAAGTCAACTTCACTTATGGCTCACAACAAATTAATACTCTATCAGGGCCGAAGCTCGAGATATCCGCTGCATCTACTGAAACAGGAAATCATGTTTGGGAGCTACATACATCAGATGCCGGAGGTAACCTTCTTGCTCTTATTGAAACCGGTACGACTTCACAATATACATTTCAGTATGTGCCACCAGATTTCTACGCAATTGTTCATCAAATAGAAAGAGAACCTTGTAATCAGTTAGTTGAGCATATTAGCTACTTGTCTCAAACGGATTTCATAATCTATCCTAACCCGGGCCTTGCCGGTCAAGTTTTCACTGTAAGTCTAAACAGCCCTTCTCAGTCAGGAATAATTAAAATTGTTAATGATTATACTGGACAAGTCGTTTATTCTAGTCCTATAACGTATGATGCCCCAGTAAATGCCTCCTTGCCGTCATCTGCGTATACGGTAAGTTTCATAGATGGTGAATCTGAAACCAACAAAGCACTTATTATCAATTAAAATCTATTTAGAAAAATAGAAACTATAAGCCTAAAACCCGATCGATGCCTTGCGTTGGTCGGGTTTTTTACTCAACCGCTGTTACCTTCACCTCCAAGTACTTATCCCAGTACTTTCCAGTAACAATCATTTTTTGTGTCTCTGGATTATATGCAATTCCATTCAACACATCTCCGTTTCCTTTGTATTGATTGGTAAGTTTATTCACACTAATCTCCTGAACGACCTTCCCTGTTTTTGGATCAATTACAATGATCCAGTTTTGAGTATAAACATTGGCGTAAATCAAACCATTAATGTATTCGAGTTCATTCAAAGCTAAAACGGGGCCTTTGTTATTGTACACTTCAATTACACGCTCGATGGAAAAGTCATTTGGGTTTCTGAAGGTAATGCGACCTGAACCGTCAGACATTATCAAGGACTTACCATCGTTACACAATCCCCATCCTTCTCCTGAGTAATCGAATTCATCGATTGTTCCACCCAGGAAATCATTAACATCCCAAACAAAACATTTTCCTTTTTGCCAAGTCAGTTGATATACTTTATCCTCTAAAATTGTGATTCCTTCACCGAAGTACGTCGCATCTAAACCCATGCGTTTCCCTTCAATATGCTTTCCTGTAGATCTGTCGATTTCTCCGATCATTGTCTTTCCTTGACGACCAGGGTCACCCGTTCCTTCGTATAGTTTCCCTTTATAAAATTCCAATCCTTGCGTGTAGTTGGTTGGGTCGTGATCAAAACTCGCAACGATATCTGCTTTTGCTACTTCGGGTATGATATCCGAAAGAACACGTAACGATCTGTCATCTCTTGTTTTACCGTCTTCCGCTATGGCGCGCACAACAATCGTGTGGGTCCCCATCAGTTCATCCGTCCCTTTGAACGCATAAGCCAATTGTTTGCCTGGAGATTTCCATGACTTCAACACCTTATCATTGAGAATCAATTCTATTTCTGTCACCTCATCATAGAGCACATCAATTTTCAAGTCAACAGTTTCTCCGACATGTAAGGCCAAATTATCTTGAATGAAGTTGAATTTCGCGTAATCTCCCTCAAAATCATCTTTCGTAAAGAAAATCGAATAGATAAGCGCCCCCGCAACGAGAGCAATCAGACCAATGATAATGGATTTCTTCATTTACTTTTTTATTGAATTTAAGGCCGATCGCGCACTAATTGACGAGTGCGTCGCTGTGTAAACGACCTCATTGTTTTTCAAAACGATCACTTGTGGTGATTGGTGCATAACACCCGTTTCTTTTGCCGTTGCATTTGAAACATCTCTGTAATTCAAGAGATCCAAATAGTAGATGTTAATTTCTTCAGGCGTTCCTTCCCAACCTTTTTGAAAGCTATTTAATGCCATCGATGAGATGCTGCACCTCGTACTGTGTTTGAATAGCAATACTGGTTTTTCTGACGAACCAGCAATAACTTCTTTTAATTGATCAACAGATGTCAATCTTTCCCACGGTAATCCGTTTTGTTTTTTTTCTTCTTTGTCTTTTGAAAACCAACCCATTGCGTTTACATTTCTGGTGTAAATTGTTTGAGGAAACGCACGTCATTTTCAGAATAGAGACGTAAGTCGTTTACTCGGTATTTCAATTGAGCAATTCGTTCTACACCCATTCCAAAGGCGAATCCAGAATATGTTTTGCTGTCGATCTTACTTGATTCTAATACGTTCGGATCGACCATTCCACACCCTAAGATCTCCAACCAACCCGTATACTTACAAACATTACATCCTTTTCCGCTACAAATTGTACACGAAACATCTACTTCGGCACTTGGTTCAGTAAATGGGAAGTAAGAAGGGCGCAAGCGAATTTGTGCTTTCTCACCGAACATTTCTTTGGCGAAATACATCAAAGTCTGCTTCAAATCGGCAAAAGAAACATCTTTGTCGATGTACAATCCTTCTACCTGATGGAAGAAACAATGTGCTCGAGCTGAAATCGCTTCATTTCTGTACACTCTTCCTGGTGAAATCGTTCGAATTGGAGGTTGTTCGTTCTCCATTACGCGCACCTGAACAGATGACGTATGTGTTCTTAATGCTATTTCCTCTTCTCCTTTTTCGATGAAGAAAGTATCCTGCATGTCTCGTGCAGGATGCTCTGGTGGAAAATTTAACGCAGAGAAGTTGTGCCAATCATCTTCGATTTCTGGACCTTCAGATACCATAAAACCGATTCTACTGAAAATTTCAATGATTTCACTTCGAACAATAGAAAGTGGGTGACGGGCACCGACTGCTATTTGGTCTCCAGGTCGAGAAACATCCAGTTTTGAATCTTCATCAACTTGAGATTCCATTGACTCCTTTGCCTTGTCAAAGTGATCTTGCGCCGTTTTGCGTAAAGCATTCAATAGCTGCCCAACTTCACGTTTTTGCTCATTTGCCACCGTTTTTAACTCTCCAAAAAGACCTTTTACCACTCCTTTTGATCCTAAAAACTTGATACGGAACTGCTCCAAATTCTCCTGTGAAGAAATTTTGAAAGCTTCAATTTCCGCTTGTATCTCTTTAATTTTCTCGTTCATCTATTCACTATTCAACTCAACTTCTTAGCGCTGAGAACATAAACTTCTGCAAAGGTGTAACTTTTTGACTACTTTGATTGTTTATGTAACATAACATTGTTGTTTGCGTACGAAGTTAAGAATTCACGGATAAAGTTTTTTACAGAATCTGTTTTTTAGCGTATATTTGAAGACCATACTACTTTTAAGATATGAATAAGGCACGAAAATTAGGATTGTTGGTATTTGTTTGCTTGTCGGTTGGATTTATTCAATCATGTAAAAACAAAGAACCTTCAGCGATTAAAATATTTGTTCGCTCGGCGAGTAATGAACTTGTTTCGGGAGCTCAAGTTGTGATCATCGGAGATGTAAATTCCAACCCTCCGACAAATGTATACGTTGACTCAGTACTCACGAACTCATCGGGGTTTGCTGTTTTTGAAATGAAAGCATACTACGACGCAGCTGGAGAAGACAACACGGTTGGTTATTTTGACATTGTTGCAAAACAAGGAACGAAGGTTAATAATAGCGAGCAAATTAGAAGCCGTGCTCACACTACAGCAGTAGAAACTGTTTACCTACCTAATTAAGAAACACACATTAATATGAAAATGAATCGATTTTTAGCCCTTAGCGTGATTGCTCTTTTGAGCATGGCGACACTTATTGGGTGTAGAAAGAAACAAGATACAATTGCGGAAATTACAGTTCGTGATGCTTCCAACCAAGCGGTTGCTGGAGCACGCGTTGTAATCTACGGACAGTCCACAACTAATCAACCTGCGAACGTTGTGTTGTATGATACAACTGAAACGAATTCTTCAGGTGTTGCAGTTTTTAACTTCAATGAAGTATATCAACTCGGTCAAGCCGGTGTTGCTGTATTGAATATTGATGTTCAAAAGGATGCATTGACAGGACAAGGAATTATTAAAGTTGAACAAGAAGTTACCTCTACGGAAACGGTCTACGTTCAATAGCAAGATGCTGAAAAAGGAAGAGGGCGTTTGACTTGGGTCGACGCCTTTTTTTGTGGGCTTCGAGTACCTCAGCCCACTTAATTCTAGGTTTTGTGATTTCTTAGTAGAATAAGTGAATAAGAAATGAAATGTTGTGGGCTGAGGCACTCGAAGCCCACAATTAAGCTAGATTACAACAATTCCTAAACTTCCTACCGCTCTCGCACGGGCACGGGTCCCAGTGTTGGGTTGGCTTTGCTTTCTTCACTAATTTCTGATCTGCCAGTTCTTGCCCAAACATCATTTCCATGTATTCGTAAAGGACCGGGTGTTTCTTCTCAAGTAGCTTTGGGCGTTCGAAAAAATACTCAGAGGTAACAGCAAGGAACTCTTCGTGATTGGTTCCGCCATAAGCGCGAATGTCGCTTTTGTTTTCACGGATTTCCTTGATCTTTTCTTCCATCAATGTAATCCATGGAAGCGCCATTTCTTTTTCGTGAATCGTTCCTAGGATACCGTCGATTTTCCCATCAGATTTATCCAATAGGTGAACAAACTCATGAATAGCAGTGTTCTGTTTGTCCGTCTTATTTTTGAATCCATGCCAAAGGGAATACTTTGATAAAATCATTTTCCCCTCCATGTAACCATACCCGACCATTCCCAGAATGGCTTTCGATTTTGATCCGATGGTGTGATTTTCATCGAAATGCTTTGGATAGAGCAAAACTTCCTGCAAGTTGTGATATTCCCAAGTAGGAAATGCAAATATTGGAACGATTGCACTGGCACCAATTAATATTCGGTCTTCATCTTCAACCGTCGTTTTTATTCCCGTAATTTTTGTCGTGTTGAGGAATTGCAGAATGCGTTCTTCAAAATGCCTTTTTTCCTCAGGTACGAGTGATCGGTAAAACGGTAGGTGTGTATTCAATAACTCCTTCCAACTTTGTGGGAAATCAGCGAGTTTTGGTTTGCTTTTTTTACGTTTGAAGAAACACATGGTATAAAGATAGTAGATTGTAAAGATTCAGGGTTCGACTCCGCTCACCCCGAATTTTAACCTAATCTTCTTCTATCAAAATTCCCATTTTTCCCATCTGATAATCGCGCATGGCTTCTAAAATCTGTGTTTCTGTGTTCATCACAAAGGGCCCTTGTTGCACAATTTTCTCTTCAATCGGTTTTCCAGCTAACAACAAATACTGAGCATCGGATTTAGCCTCAAAAGAAATCGAACTTCCTCCCATTTCAAAGACGACTAAACTTTCTGGATCCACTACCCCGTGCCCTTCTATTCTAACATCTCCTCGAATAATGTACAAGGAAGCATTGTACCCTTTCGGGGTATCAAAATTCACATTACCTCCCGTTTTCGTCTTTCCCCAGGTAACGAGCAACTCACTTTGACCTTTAACTTTTCCTTTTAATCCGCCGTATTCTCCTGAAACCAGTTTGATATCACTCAAACCATCTTCAATTGGGATTAGGGGGAAATCCGCTTCCTTTACATGAAGGTATTCAGGCTCTTTCATTTTAGCAGATGCAGGGCTGTTAATCCACAACTGCACTATCTCTTGACTAATTTTATTTTCGATAATGTTATCCGAAGGGCGCTCACTGTGAATAATACCTGCGCCAGCATGCATCCATTGAACCTCGCCTGCCTTGGCAATTTGGCTGTTTCCTCTACTATCTCGGTGATGCACCTCCCCTTCAATTACAAAAGTAACTGGAGAAAAACCTCTATGCGGATGCGGACCGACACCCTGTATTTTGGCAGGTCGCTTAAAAATCGGTTTGATTTGTCCATGATGCAACAGCAAAAACGGATCTACATTTGGAACATTTTGAGTTGGTAAGGCCTGTTTCACAGGGAACCCTCCCATGTCAATCATTTGTGCTGGAAGTGTTTTCCAAACTTTTTTGGTATCCATAACTCGTTATTTTCTACTACAATGTTAAGGTCAAAAAACTGCAAAACCTAGGCAAAAGATTTATTTATCTACCTAGGTAAGTTTATTTAACAATTCTTACGGATTGTAACCTTTCAGTACTTCTGATTGTTCTATAATAAAGCACATCATGAAGAACCTACTTATTCTCAGTTTATTTGTCGTTGCTGCACTCGGTTGTCGCAAAAAGAAAGATACTATCGTGGAAATCACGATTAAAAACGAGTTCAACGAAGTTGTTTCAGGTGCTTCGGTCAAACTCCTAACACTTCCTCCGTACGAGCCGAATTCTGTACCAGTTCTAGAAATGGAGGGGGCGACAGATATCAATGGTATTATTCGTTTCAATTTTAACGATGTCTATCAGCTGGGGCAAGCAGGTGTTGCTGTGCTCAACATTGAAGCAACAATGAGCGACTTAGACGGTACGGGGATCATCAAGGTTGAACAGGAAGAAGTTTCGAAGAAGGTTGTCTGGATCGATTAGCGCCAAGCGCTCACTTCTTCACCACCTTTTTGGTAATCAACTCTTCTCCTTTCACAATGGATATTAAATATACTCCACTATCGAAGGTTGAGAAATCGATTTCGTTCTTTCCGGAAACTAGTTTTGATTGATATACTTTTTGTCCCGTAATAGAGAAAACGTTCAACTCCGAAGTTATTGTTTCCGTTCCCATATCAATGATCAAACGATCTTCGATTGGATTCGGGTAAGCATCAATACCTACTGAAGCCTGTTCCTCCTCAACATTCAAAACACATGAAAAACCATGGTCAGACAATTGATCTAAAACCGCGGTCATTCTTTCTGAAATAAAAGACTTAATTCCTGGGTAGCTTGCCCCTGGTTCTAAGACCGTTCCTGGCACAATCAACTCGCTTGAAACATTCGTGTCAAAGTCTGAGATCGAATAGAATTTATTTGGATCTGTATCGAGGTCTGGGCGAATCAAAGCTGCGTATGCGTCAATGTACGCCTCCAGCTCCTCCAAGTTAAAACGACTCAAAAGAATGTAACAAATGTGTTGGAAATAGAGCGATCTGTAATCAGAGTTCGCCTGCATTTTTTTCACCAATTGCTGTGGTGTCTCTCCTGAATAATCAACTATTACATCAGTATCATTTTCGGAAAACGAAAGATTATAATCCCACGGAATCCAATTGAACTTGTTTTTATACGGATCCAAGTACAGGTAAAAATTCCTTCCATGATCGTAGTACGAATCCCAATTGTGCATTAGAATATCACACGCCAGAATCGCAAGGTAATCGCTTGTCTCGAAAATTGCATCCAACGAATCTTTAAACTGATTAGCTGGGGTGTTGGCTATCTTATTCACAAAATCAATGAACCTAGAATGATCCGTGCTTAATGAATTGGTTCTAAGTTCGAACTCATCGGTGTAGGACGACCAATTATTTCCTTGATAGGCAAGGGATGTATTGTCTGTACATTTATATAGTCGTTCCTTAAGAACTATTCAACCCATTGATTTCTATCATAATTTTGTTGAAAACCTAGTTGTTTGAGTTTACCAAAATTGCAAGTGTTGAGCTAACTTGTGTTCAAAACCTTGCAAAATGAGAGGAAAAAACGACAC
>CAJQOB010000150.1 GCA_905479845.1 uncultured Flavobacteriales bacterium | reverse complement strand
TTTATTTCAAATAACGGTATATAAAAAGCATTATCATCTCTAATAAAGAGAAATTATGAGCTAAATTATACAGCCCTATTCAAACAAAAAGCACCTTTGAAACTAGGTTTCAAAGGTGCTTCATTCTAACGTAATCTTATTCTCATCAAGAGGAATAAGAAGCTTATTTCTTAACTACAGGGATTCTCTCAGTACCATTCTCATGATGTAACATAATAAGGTAAGTTCCTGCTTCCACTCCATGTAAATTCAATGTTTCCGTCACCTCATCAAGAGTTGCAACTAAGCGTCCTCGACTGTCGAAAATTTGAATTGATGAAATCCCAGTCAATTCTTCTATTCCTTCAAGATGAACCATTCCTGATGTTGGATTCGGGTAAACTGAAATATTCGAAGTATTCAATTCATTCAATCCAGTGTACTCAACCGTTAAGTTGATTGTAATTAAACTATCACAACCATTTGCGTTTGGAATAGTATCCATGTACGTTCCACTAGCTGTGTACGTTTCATCACCGCTAGGTACCGTATATGTGTCTAATGCAGTTTCAGAAATCGTAGAACTCGTAGCAGTATTTACAGAGAGATCAATAATAATTGTACTGTCACAACCTTGACTATTCGTAAGAACCGCCGTGTACGTTCCACTTGTAGAGTATGTCATCCCATCTGGCGCAGTATAGTTATAACAAGTACTTTCCGTTATTGAATTAGAACTTGGCTGATTCACTTGTAAATCAATAGTAATTGTTGAATCACAACCTGCCGCATTCGGAACAATTGCAGTATACATTCCTGAAGTAGCATACATCATTCCATCCGGTGCTGTATATGTTCCACATGATTGTTCTACAATCGATGATGCTGAACTATTTATCGTCAAGTCGATTGTAATAATACTATCACAACCTGCAGCATTAGGGATAGTATCCTCGTAAATTCCACTTGCAGTGTATGTTTCGTCTCCACTTGGAGTTGTGTATGAAGCACACGCAGTTTCTGTAATTGAAGAAGAACTTCCACAAACATTGTACACAGAAACATCGTCGTATAAATGTCCGTCGTTTCCTCCAGCGAAATAGTAATTATCGTATTGTTGGAAACGAACAATGTACTGAGAACTGAAAGTCAAGCCGTGAACCGCGTTAATACTGTCCAAGCTCATATCAAAATGAGTATAAACCAAGTCTGTATAGGCAGCCCCCGGTAAGTCAAGGACTTTCACATAGTTTGCTCCGTTATCATCAGATACGTACACCCCGTCTTGAACTTCAGATTCATCGTTCCATTCAGCCCACCAAAAGCTAAGACGAACGTTACTTTCACCAGCCAAATTCAGGTGCAAATTACATTGATTCGTATTGTAAGAACCACCTGTAGGGTAATGCATTCCAAGGAAGTAAGTTCCTGTGTTTGAATAAGCTGTTTGCGAAGACCAAGTTAAAGTTCCTGTTTGAATTACAGTATTTCCTCCTGTCGCGATAGAGCTAAATGTAGTCCAAGAAGGTCCGAGTGATCCTGTCTCAAAACCGTCTGAAAATGGGAGAGTTGCGTAGGTTTGAGCGTAGCTTTGCGAAGCTGAAAAGAATCCGATTGCACCAATTAGGCAAAACTTGATCGCGGCAGAATTTAATTTTTGTAAAATTTGGTATTTTTTCTTCATAATAGATTGTTTGAATTAAAAGTACCAATTATTGACCTACAGGTAATTAGGTGTTCTGAAAAATGTTGTGAAAACAGGTACAAATACCTATTGAAATAAAGCTTAGCTAGACACCATGTTAAATTTTCAAAATCTTTCATTTACCTGGGTAATTACTGTACTTTTGTCCGATGTCAAAAAAATTGATTCCGGCCTATTTACTAACATTCGTAAATGTTCTAGGCTTTAGCATACTTATGCCTGTGCTACCCTTCATTGTGAATGACTATGGTGCACCAAAATGGGTTTTCGGTTTATTACTCACATTATATTCAACTTTTCAATTTGTTGGAGCTCCAATTCTTGGCAGTTTATCTGATATGAGAGGGCGAAAACCGGTACTTATTGTTTCTCAGGCTGGAACACTTTTAAGCTGGATCGTTTTCGGATGTGCCCTACTCCTGCCCGATTTCCCTGTTTTTGGTTTAGCACTTCCCTTAGTCGTAATTGGGCTCTCTCGAATTCTGGACGGTATTACTGGGGGAAATGTATCGACAACCAATGCCTACGTTTCTGATGTCACAACGAGGGAAGAGAAATCATATATTTTCGGATACTTGGGTGGTATTGCTGGTTTAGGGTTCATTGTTGGACCAGCACTTGGAGGATATTCAGCTTCTTTCTCAATAGGATATTTAGGAACTGTTTTGCTTTCAATGGCTATATCATTGATTACATTTCTAACGATTATCTTCTGGTTAAAAGAATCACATCCCGTTGAAAAGCGAGTTCCTCGTAAGCGACAATCTTTCTGGAAGACTATTTTCATTGTCAGAAGAGTTCGGGAACTAGATCCAGATCCAGCCATCAAATCACTTTTTGTACTCAAAGCATTTTTCTCCTCCATGATGGCATTTTACATTGCTACCATGTCGCTCTTTTTAATTGACTTGTTCAAATTTGACGAAGGAGAACTTGGTCTATTTTTACTGGTTGCAGGAGCGTTCCTAGCTTTTAATCAAGCGTTCATTTCGAAGCAATTTATCAAACGTATTGGAGAATTTGAAACACTTCTCGTTGGACTTGGCTTAAGTACTCTTGGACTAATTGCCATTACCTTTACTTCAAATCTATACCTTTTCATAGGGTTCTATTACATTCTCAACTTAGGCTTGTCTTTGTCTTTCCCAACTTTCAACGCACTAATCACCATTCATGCAAATCCAGAGAAACAAGGAGAAATTCTAGGTGTTAGTGAATCAATTAACTCACTGGCTACAGCACTTTTCCCCGTATTAGCGGCCACGCTTTACGGAATCATCGGTTTCAAAGTATATTACCTCATTGCATTACTAGCATTGGCTGCATTTATTCTCGCGATGAAATCTTTCTTAAAACTTGGGAAGGCGGCTTTCGATTAATTGTTTGTTGTTCAAAACAAGTGGATAAATCGAAGTTCTTCGAAGGGATTCCCCTCTCATTCTTGTGTATTTTTACAAAAAAAAGCCCGTATGAAATTTTTTATCGACACAGCGAATTTAGCTGAAATCAAAGAAGCAAATGATCTTGGAATCTTGGATGGTGTAACAACTAATCCATCGCTGATGGCTAAAGAAGGAATTACTGGTGCTCAGAATATTCTCGATCATTACGTAACAATTTGCAACATTGTTGATGGACCAGTTAGTGCGGAAGTAATTTCAACAGATTACGAAGGAATTGTGCGCGAAGGTGAAGCTCTTGCCGCTCTGCACAAAAATATTGTTGTCAAAGTCCCAATGGTTTTGGAAGGGATCAAAGCCATCAAATACTTCTCTTCAAAGGGAATCAAAACGAACTGTACATTGATATTCTCTGCAGGTCAAGCGCTAATCGCAGCGAAGGCTGGAGCAACATTCATTTCTCCTTTTCTTGGTCGTTTGGATGATATTTCATCGAACGGATTGGATTTGATTGCACAGATCAGAGGCATCTATGACAACTATGCATTCGAGACTGAAATACTGGCTGCTTCGGTACGTCATCCGATGCACATTATTCATTGTGCCGAATTAGGTTCTGATGTTGCAACTTGTCCTTTGAAAGCTATCAAAGCCTTGGCAAATCATCCTTTGACTGACAGTGGATTGGCTAAATTCTTGGCTGATTACGAAAAAGGAAATAGCTAATTTCCTCCCTGATTTCCCTGTGATTTTTCAACTGACGTGATTCATTCTATAGTCTACTTAGTAACAATGCTGTGATTTTTTTGCTATTTTGCTTGCGCTAACAGAAAAAACCACATCATTATGAAACCTATTGCTTACGAAATCATCTCAATCTCTCTTGCGTTAATTATATTCGGAATTATCGTCTATGTTGGAATCAAAACGGATATTCTCCGCGAAAGTATTCCTAACGTCGATGTAAAAGATCGAATGTACAGTCTTGGACGTTTTCAATTTTGGATTTGGACACTCATCATATGCCCTGTATTTGTACTCTACTGGGGATATAGTCCTGGACACTCTATTGATCTGAACACTACCGCCGTGATCCTTCTGGGAATTCCCGCAGGTGTTGCAGTAACTTCAAACGTTATTAGTAGCAGCCAGTCGGGAGAGTTAAGTCAAGTTGACCATATTGATGCTCAGGTTGCCACTCAGAAGAAAAAAGACATAGCCGTAGCTCACAATGAAGCCGTAGCTCAAGCTGTTGCAGGAAAGCCAGAAGCTGCAAATGAAAATGCGGCAACCATACCAGCAACGCCACTCCCTAAGGTACTCAAAATGCACCAAGTTTCTAAGTCATTTTTCATTGATTTGATCTCAGGTGATGACGGTCAATTGTCCCTCAGTCGATTACAGCAATTGATCTTCACAATGGCGTTCTTGGTAATTTACCTTTCATCATTTTTTAGCGCCGAATTAGGAATGCTTCCAAATTTTGGAAGTGAAGTGTTCGTACTTATGGGAATTTCATCAGGTACATACTTGGTTTCGAAAGGAATGAATAAGTAAGTATTTCAACTGAAAATTTTATCGTTATTTTGTCCGACAATTGATTTGTGGGATCACCCTACACTTCAATTTTCGCGATATGAACAAACGTTTTAGATATTATCTCTTCTTAACGCTGATTACGCCAATCTGCTTCGAAATTGCCCTTCGAATACTTGGATACAGTCCATACGAACAAACGGAATACTCAATTTCGAGTGACCCTACGATGTGCTTAAAAGCTTCAGATGAACTCGGTTTCTCCTTGGGTGAAGGCGAATATGAAGTAAGTGTAAATGGAGCTCCAAAATACACTGCTACTCACATTGATGGAAAGAGGATTACACGGACGTCTGATCAGGAATTATCGCTCCCTACGGCTTTCATAATGGGTTGTTCTTTTACCTATGGAATGGGAGTTACAGATTCTGTATCGTTTCCCTATCTACTCCAACAAGAATTTGACACTCTTGCCAATATTGAGAACTTCGGTGTGCCTGGCTTCGGTAATGTACAGTCCTATTTACAATTGAAACGAGAAGTGAAAAATGGGAACAAACCAAACATGGTAATTGTTAATTTTTGCGACTTTCACCACGAGCGGAACTCCCTTACCCCCGGATATAGAAACAGCTTAGTTCTCGGCTATCAACGCGCAAACCATGAAGTAGCTAAAGAACTTGCAAAGAGTGAATTCCCATTTATGGAGAACGGAAAGCTCAAAACGGTAGCTTTTGCTAGTATGTACTCGAACTGGCCTGGTAGAGAAACCTTTGCTGCAGTCCACTATTTCCAATCAAACAACGACAAACGCCTTTCGGAGAAAATCGATCTTGAGAAAAACAGTTTAGTCCTTTTCTCAAAAATGAAAGCATTCTGCGATGAACATAAAATTAAACTTATCGTTACCGGCTTAACAAAAAACAAAGCTACGCGGGAATTCCTTGAATCATTGAAAAGAAAGGGAATCAGAACAGTTGATATTTCACTCGACCTGAGAAAGAAAAAGTACAATCAGCTTCCTTACGACTCACACCCAAACGAAAAAGCCCACGCATATTTTGCGCAGGCTTTAAATCCGATTATCGGCGAGTGGCTTAGTTCCCTATCCCCTGCCAATTAATGAACCAACCACCAGATACGGCGTTTGCAGCCTCAAGAGCCGATCCATCGTTTTTCTTAAGATATACTGTAAACCCGTTTGCCGTTGGGCTGTAAATTGCTGATGCTCCAACTAACTCAAAATGAGACCCTAATCCACCAATGCTCGTATAGTATTGTGGTGCTGACGCAAAAGCACAACCTGTAGTATTTACATCAATACGTATAGTAGTTTGATTATAGGCAACCCATCCAGCTCCTGACTGTGTGCTTCCCGCACAAATTCCAACACGTCCACCAGTGTTCAATTTCGCTGGAGCAGGGACAGCAATTGTTCCTCCCGTATTACTTAGAGTAATTGAATCTCCAGAAACAGATAGTGTTTGAAGTTCATTTGTAATACTTCCATCAACTTCTGTTGTTAAGTATCCATTGTTTGCTACGTAGGCATCCACTTGAGCTTCCGTTAACTGAGGACTCACTGTAGAAAGATCAACAGTGCTTCCTCCAGAAAGTGTTAGATTACTTCCAGAAAGTGTAATGTCTTGAATTTCATTTGTCGGATCGGCATCAGCATCGTCTGGGCTAGTAATGAAACCAGAATCATTTGTTAGCTGTGATGTCATTGTTGGGATTGTCGGTTGATTGGTCAAATCATTGTAATCTCCACTGAATGAGTTTTCCGCCGATTTTGCATACAGAGCGTAAGGTACACTCATCAATTGCTGTGTTCCGAGAACAGAGTAATTGGTTCCACCTGTAACATCCGCGGCTACTTCAATAAAGTATGGCCCCATTGACCAATCCACATTAGCAAACGATCCAGTAATCACTGTTCCCTGTCCAAAAATAACATTGACCAAACCAAAATCGTTTGAAAATGTTGAAAATGATTCTTCGTAAACAACCGTTCCTGTTGCCGAAGTTTGAACTAGTGCCAACTTCAGACCTACTGGTGCATTTGTAATAGTTGCTCCTGCTAAATCTCTAACAACAGCCTGGTAATTAATTCCTTCTGGCGCTTGAGCCATGGCATTCAGTGTAAAGAACACTGAACATATGAGTAAAAATTTCTTCATTTTAATTGATTTTTTGTAGTCGAACCGTATGGAGTAACATTCCATTTTCGTTCATGAGGTTTAAAAAATAAGTTCCTTGAGAGTAAGGAGCGAAATCCAACAGGAATTCTGATTCAGTGATATCCTTCACTAAGATTGTCTTCCCTGTTGGGTCGATAATGCTCAGACTTCCTTCAGATACATTGTCCGATAATTCGATGCGCACAACATCGATAGTTGGATTCGGAAATGCCTCTACGGAATAAGAAAAATCGTAGTCAGAAATTCCAACAACAGAAATATTACTCTGCTGAAACCCTTGTGTTAACTGGGCTGAGGAATTTGATAAAGTTTGGGTAATCGGCTCTCCGAGCGTCCAACTAATTTGTATTGAGGGAATTGCGAAATGTGCACCTGCTGTGGCTATCACTTCGGGAGAAACTGATTGAGCGGTTGAAATTGAACTCGTAAACAGCACAAGTCCTAGTAGTATTTTTTTCATCAATGAATATTACGTTTACATAAATATACTCAAAGGATCACAATTATCACAAGTTCAAGGGATAACTCAATTAGAATTTACTTAACTTTGGTCCGCTAAAATATAATCTATGTTCAAACATCCAATTTACTTAGTACCTCACGACTTTTCATCAGTTTCAAACGGTGCAACTCGTCTTGCTCTCGATTTAGCTGAAGCAAATGATGGATCGGCATACCTTCTGCACATTGTTGGTAAAGCATCGGAAAAAATTGAAGCACGCAGGTATTTTCAAAACCTTGTGTCTGAAATGAGTGAAGAGGATCAAGGACGTGTGACGACAAAAGTCATTGTTGGAGATTTGTTCGAGGATGTTGGTAAGGCTGGAGATATTTTGAAAACATCGCTTATCGTCATGGGAACTCATGGCGCGAAAGGAATGCAAAAGTTCTTTGGAAGTAATGCTGTGAAAATGATCAGTGGAGCGAGTAGCCCTTTCTTGATCACTCAAGGAAAGAAAAAGGTAGAAAAGATCAACACGTTAGTAATGCCGTTTAGTTTTGCAAAAGAGACGATTCAAATTGTTTCTTTCGCAAGTTCAATAGCGAAAAAATTCAACGCCAAAATTCACTTGGTTGGATACCACGATTCTGATCAATGGTTGGAGCACAAAACACAATCTAATCTTCTGGTGGTTCGTCGTCACTTGGCAGACGCTGGTGTTGAACACGAAATCGTGAACATGGATGGAAAAGGTTCTTATGAAAAAGAATTGCTTAAGTACTCACAAGAGGTAGATGCGGATATTATTGCTGCGGCCTACTTCAAAGAGGGGATTCTTCCTACACCTAACTCATTCATTCAAATGATGATTGAAAACGAACAACAAATTCCAGTCCTTACTGTAAACGCTGCTGAGTTAACTGTGATTAATTCGAACTTTTCGTTCATGTCGGTTTAACGACAGATTTCTTATTAGCTGTACACTTTGATCGAATCATTTAGTATTTGATGACAACTTAATTATTTTTTGTTTAAATTTACACGTAATTAATTAAACAAAGCAATGAACAACTTTATTTTATTCAGCATTATGGGACTCTTTAGCTTATTTTCATCCAAATCAAATTCTCAAGTTACGGAGATCAAAACACCTGTGACATCGATTTACGATATTGACATCAATGCCTTAGAAGGTGATTCATTGGATTTGAGTGCCTTTAAAGGAAAGAAATTGTTGATTGTCAATGTAGCTTCCAAATGCGGGTTCACGCCTCAATACAAGGATTTACAGGATCTTCATGAGTTGTACGGGGACAAATTGGTGATTATTGGTGTTCCATGTAACCAGTTTTTAGGTCAAGAGCCTGGGGATGCCGAAAAGATTGCCACCTTTTGTGAACGCAATTACGGAGTAACTTTCCAGATTACAGAAAAAGTTGATGTAAAAGGAAGTAACCAGCACCCACTCTACACTTGGTTGACGGACAAATCGAAAAATGGATCAAACGATTCCAATGTTAAGTGGAACTTTCAGAAATACATCATCTCTGAAAATGGAGAATTGGAAGCAATCTTTGGCTCTAAAGTAAACCCAATGAGTGAGGAAATTCAGGCTTTCTTCAAATAAATTAGAAGGCCATTTCTAACTGGACCGAAACAGCGTCATCCTCTTTTTCTAGCGTATTCAATTTAGAAAGTGAAATTCCGAGTAATCGAACGGGCATCTTCAATTCTTCTTGTTGCAGTAAACTCTGAATGATTGGAAAAACCTCCTCTGAAGTAGACATAAATTCACCAATAGTCTTACTTCTTGTTTGAACAGAAAAGTCGTTGTATTTGAGTTTCAATGTGACTGTTTTCCCCTTCACTCCTGATTTTTCCGTTCTTCTTTCTAATTCTTCAGAAATCTTCTTTAACAGTTCGAGCGCAGAATTTTCCGTACTGATATCCTTTGAAAATGTTCTTTCCGCAGCGATGGACTTCCGAATTCGATCCGTTTTTACTTCGCTGTGTTGAACTCCTCGTACGATATCGTAAAAATGTCGTCCAGACTTTCCAAAGTACTGGTCCAAATAACTTTTTGACTTATGTCTTAAGTCGCTTCCATTAAAGATTCCGTGCAATTTCATTTTGTCTGCGGTTACCTTCCCTACCCCAAAGAACTTCTCAATTGGCAACTGACTCAGAAAATCCAATACTTCCTCAGGAGGAATCGTTTTTTGACCGTTAGGCTTATTGACATCTGATGCAATTTTAGCGACAAATTTATTCACTGAGATTCCCGCGGAAGCATTCAAGCCAGTTTCCTCTTTAATTCGAAAGCGAATGGCTTCAGCCAAAATAGTTGCAGACTGATGCTGATATTTATTTTGAGTAACATCTAAAAAAGCCTCGTCAAGAGATAATGGCTCTACCAGATCAGTAAATTCGAAG
>CAJQOB010000149.1 GCA_905479845.1 uncultured Flavobacteriales bacterium | reverse complement strand
ACGTAATCAGGGTTCAATGTTTTTGGAACAATGTAGTTGTATCCAGTCATGAAAGTCATATCAACATCTTCGCCAAGTTTAGCCTTTCCTGAAAAAGACACATCCAATCCAAGAACGCGAGAATTCCCTGTGTTTACGAATTTGAATCCGAACAACTGATTCGGATCAGCTACTGGATCTCCCCAGAAACCAAATAAATACTCAATGGTGTTTTCGTATTCCTGCCAGAAGGCTGCAACATCGAAATACCCCATTATTTTTCCAAACTTAATTCCTTGTTTGATTCCAACTTCTGCATTCCAACTGCTTTCTGGAAGCACGTCTGGATTTGGGAACACGCCAAAGTTCCCTACTCCTGTTCTAATAAAACGCTCAGTAATTGTCGGGAAACGATATCCTTGACCGTAGGACGCTCTCAAGAATGTTGCCTGATACAACTTAATACTTGTCCCAGCTCTGAAAACTGGCTTAATTGCAGTAATTGTGTCATTCAACTGAAAGTACTCCAGCCTTCCTCCAACGGAAAGATTAAGAATCTTTTGAAATTTCTTTTCGATTTGAGAATAAGCCGAAACATTCAGGATATCATTATTCGGACTCCCTCCTCCTGAATAGAGATTTGCATAAGAACTTGTGTATGTACTCGTCAATCCTCCTATGAAATCAAAACCTTTCAAGCTCGTATATGATTTCTTGAACATGTAATCTCCGTACATCGTTGTAGAGCGATTCGACTGATTTGCAGTCATCTCATTATCCGAATGGAGTAATCGCATTCTGAAATGATGCTTACCATCTGTGTCAGTGAAAAAGTTCAAAAATGGATCAACATTAAAAATGAACTGGTTCTGAAGGAAAACGGCACCTGGGTATGCTTGATAGAGTCCAGATGAATCATTCAGCCAAGCAAAGGCTAGGTTTGACTGCGCCACCATTACATTCCCGTTTACTCCATAGCTCAATCCTTTATATTTCTTCGCTCTATATCTAAGATTAAAATTAAATCGTGCCCGTTTCATTGCCATTTGGCTCTCTGAGAAATTCGATATAGTATCAGGTTCAACCAAAGAATCGGTAACCGGAGGTCCGATATATCCATGATCGTAGTTTACATTCGCTCCAAGTACAACATCCAAGTTTCCAACTCTACGAGAGTGTAAAAAGTTTGCTCCTGAAATTAGGGGAGTTCCAGTCCACCAATCAGCACCTTCAATGCTCGGCTTAGAATACAATCCGGTGTACACATTAACCTTCGTCTTTGGCTTCAAGCCTGGATAAGCAGTGCGAATATGGATGGCTCCAGACAAAGCAGAGCTCCCCGAAAGAACGGATGATGCTCCTTTTATCACTTCAATTTGATGAATATTCTCAACTGGGATAAATCCCCATTCTGGTCGGCCTGCATCCCCTGAAAGCATTGGCATGTCATCAACAATAACTGCCACTTTCGAACCAACACCAAAAGTAAATCCACTTCCGCCACGAATTTGTGGTTCACCATCTAAAATATTTAATCCTGGAGTTTGATCCAATGCAGTTTCAATACTACGTGTGTTTTTATTCTCGATGAGTTCTGGTCGAATAATCTCCATTGAAACAGTCTGATCCTCTAGAGGCTTATCGAACTTACCTACCTTAACATCCACTCCTTCAATGTCCGTAACAATAGGCATCAGGATAATATCTCTAGATAGTGTTTCATTTGCTACGATTGTTACAGTGAAGGTATCCGTTTCCATTCCTGAGTATCGGCAAATGATCATCGCTTCACCTGATGGAACGGTCATTTGATAAAATCCACGATCGTCGGCAAGTGCCCCACGGGTGATGTCCTTTTTATAGATAACTGCAGCATCAATAACAGGATTCCCCTTCTCGTCTTTTACAAAACCATTTATCGTTCCTTCCGCTTGGCTCCAGAGCTCAGATGAGCAAAGTAATCCAACTAGTACCAGTAGTATTGCCTTCATAGGCATAAAAAAAGCTGATTCATCCGTAAAGGACAGAATCAGCTTCCAAAATTAATATTAATTTACTTCTTGTAAATCTCGAATCTGTAGCTTCTAGATGCAGTAGTGATGTGGAAGAAATAAATTCCTGACTTAGCCTCGAAAGGAATCGAAGCTGCAACATTTCCAGACTGAACATTTTGTCCAAGCGTATTGTAAATATTGTACTGACCTTCAAGATTCAAATCAGTAAAAATGTTAATCATATTCAAATCGTTATCCATTGCAACAGAAAAATCATTAGGATCAAGTGTTGAAACAGAAACTAAAGGATCAGAACCATTAATCAACTCTTGTCCATTTGATACTCCGTCGAAATCACAATCCGTAGATTCCCAAGTTGCACTTGGAGCTACCGTTTGAGAAGCCAAAAGGAAAGAACATAGATCATTTGGATCTGTAGTATCCGTAGCCTCATCAGCATCCGTTACACCATCGCCGTCAGTATCAGTAGGTCCTCCAGTAGAATTGTAAATCAATTCGATGTCATCTACGAATACTTCATCGTCAACATCTCCTCCTCCAGGAATCGCGTTAGAAGCAAAGGTTACCAAGATGTACGTATTTGTTGATGCTGGTCCAGAATAATCAAATGCTACAGCCATTCTAACCCAACCATTAGTTGGAGAATAGTTTAATTCAGCAGTTGCTACAACGTGATCAGCTGATGTTCCAGTTTCAGGGTCAGTGTAATCAAAGTCGTCATGAAGTGTTGCCTTCATACGTGCTTCACTCGCACTATTCGCGGCATTGTACTCTACCCAGAAAACAATAGAATCAGGTGTATCAGTCAAAGCTTCTGAAAACAGAGGGTCTGCAGTTAACGAAATATTGTGGTTATCTGGGCTACTCGCAGTAATTGACCCCATATTGATACGTCCACATGTCATGTTTCCATTCGCTTTCACGTTGAAACCGGCATCTCTTGTCCAAATTCGAGCACTTTTCGTCCCAGATGTTCCAGGACGAACATTTCCAGACTCTAGAATCTGATTAGCAGCGAATGAGGTCAATGAACCTTGAGCACTCAAGAAGCTGTTCCAGTTTACTGGTTCGGAATCCGTTGCCACAGTCTCCCAGTTTTCCATATCGGGATTACCGATTTGCCCTTGGGCTGAAACACTACCTGCCAAAGCTGCAGATAATGATAAAAGTAAAATTCTCTTCATATATACCATATTAGGGTTAGTGCAAATATATCGAAAAACCATTTCTTCGAAAAAAATAATCGTTTGCTCAATGAGAGGTGCGTTTTATACATTCAAAAACAGAATTTGCCAACTCCATTCTCACATAAATCGTCTTAAGGATAACATGCGGCAGTCAGTACACATATCTCTTAAGGACATTCACAATGTGAATGAAGCATTACTGGTATTGAAGCATTTCATTGATTTAAGCTCTCGCCTATTACCTTTTCTTGATGAGTTGCAACGAATTAAGGAACCAACGATCAAAGAAGTTCGTGACAAACAGAAAATCATTGCTGTTTATCAAAGCTATCATATCGATCCGCAAACTTCAGAGATACTTATTGGTTCTAATATTCTCGAATTGATCAAGGATTCTTTTCACTCAATTGCCAATAGCAACAGTGATAGACATTACAGAAGGGCACAGAAAAAACTGGTGAGATTTATTCTTGAGCA
>CAJQOB010000148.1 GCA_905479845.1 uncultured Flavobacteriales bacterium | reverse complement strand
CATATTGGAGACTCTGAATCAAAGAAAATTTCATGGGAAAGAGTTGACCTAGAAATTTCTGGAAGCAATATTGATTTAAACAACTGTGCCCGTCAATACCCCTTATCTTGCCAACACAACTACTTCCTTTCTTCTCATCCTGAAGGAATCAATAACCTACAGGAATTCCAACGTTTGGTTTTCAAGAACATCTATCCAAACATAGATTGGGAGATATACAAATCTCCCTCAGAAGGGATCAAATATGATTTTATCCTGAACGCAGGTGCTAACATTAAAGATATTAAGCTGGTTTATCATTCTTCTAATAAAATACTAAAAGATGAGAATGGTAATTTAAAGTTCAGAACGTCATATGGTGAACTTAAAGATCATGCTCCAATATCCTATTTCAACAACGAAGAAATTCCATCTCACTATAAAGTAGATAGCTTGGTGCTAAATGATCTCGGAGGATATGACAACTATTTTACTGTTCAACTAGACTCTACATGGTCTAATAAAATCTTACAAGCTAAAAGATCAGATCATTTGATTATCGATCCTGAAATTACATGGAGCACTTTTTATGGAGGAGATTTAGCAGATGGTCCGATGTCTATTGAAGTAGCACCAAATGGCGATACATATATTGGGGGGTATCGTAGATCACTAGACTTCCCGACTTTACAGGATAGTACTGCATATTACCAAGGAGTTTGTCATGATAGTTGGGGAGCCACAATACTCAAGTTTTCCTCAAATGGTGAGTTATTATGGTCAACGCTTTATGATGGAACAGTTGACGAAGAAATCTTTGATATCGAACTCGATTCTCAAGGAAATCTATATTGTGTTGGGGAAACGAATTCCCCTGACTTTCCGCTACAGGACAACGGAACTTTCTTCCAAAGCTCTCTAACGGGTAGCTCAGCGTGTGGATTTATCCTCAAATTTGATTCGAACGGTCAGAGAATATGGGCGACTCTGGTAGAAGGTGCAGGAGTATTTTGCCATGGAGCCGCAATTGACAATCAGGATAATCTATTTGTAGTTGGAAGAGTTGATATTGCAGGAAGTTTCCCCTTTATGGACAACGGTAATTTCTATCAAACCCAATCTCTTAATTCTCAATCTGAAGGATTTCTATTGAAATTTGATCAAAATGGAAATCAATTGTGGGGAACAGCAGTCGGCGGAACGAATATTCCATCAGGTTCAATAGGAAACGACTATGCTTTCGGAGTTGACGTAAATAGCACAGGAGAATTATATGTTTCAGGAATGACTATGAGTACAGATTTCCCTTTAATCAACAGTGGGCAGTATTTTGACAACTCATTGGATGGTTATATCGATGCATTTTTAATGAAATTCAGTAATTCAGGGGCATTAATTTGGAGTACACTGGTTGGCGGAAATCAGGAAGACTATGGAAAGACTGTTGTAGTTGATCCTGATGACAATGTCTTACTTACTGGATATACGCAATCTGCTAACCTGAATATGCTGAATTCTCACAATGGTGAAGGTGATTTCTTTGTTATGAAATTCAATGGTTCTGGACAAAAGTTATGGGGAAGGTACTTTGGAGGAAGTACTAATGAAATTCGTTGGACTCAGAATGAGATGAGATTCTATACGTACAATGATCAAATAGTTGCCGACTTGTGTGGGAATTACTATTTCTTCTTTGAAACGCAGTCAGACGACGTAAATACTTCGGATGGTTTAGGCGGGTATTTTGAGGATACCAAAAGTGGTATTTCTGATCAATTCTTAACCATTCTTACATCCTCAGGTAGCGAAATATATGGCAGTTATCTTGGTGGAAGTGGAGAAGATTTTCGAGCATCATTAGCCATTAATTCTTTAGGAGATTTGATGTTAACTGGCGAATGGTCGTACGTCTCAGATGAATCAACCTATCCATTAGTACAAAACGATTCATCAGCCTATTTTGACAACACGTTTAATGGTTTACCTGATGATATGTTCATTTCAAAAATGAAAATATCCAATGATGAAAGCATACATCCATGCGAGGAATACAATGAGCTGAATTCAGAGGAGATCCCTTTTATTACATTTCCTAATGTATTTTCTCCAAATGGTGATAACGTAAATGACTTTTTCGAAACAATAAAAACAAATGGAATAAACTCTTTTGAGATTAACATTTTCAACCGATGGGGGGTTCCAGTATTTAATAGTACTAATGCGACTTTCAAATGGGATGGCAGTGATACAAGTGGCGAGTTACTTGTAGAAGGTACTTACTTCTGGTCCGTTAGTTATACCGACCTCGAGGATGAAGTATTTGAACGGCATGGATTTGTAGTTTTGGTTAGGTGAATATTTAATTCTTATCTACTCAATGAGATATTGCAAAATTTCAGGGGCTAACTTGTTAGATCTCTCCCACACCATAGATGTACTGGACTCAGGTGTTCCGAACAAGGACAAGTCACTGAATCAGACACTTAGATATTTGGTTGTGTTTTAGAGAGATGAATCATTTTTACCAGAAAAATAGTATCCCAAAGCACTCTTCTGGATACCAAACTTCTTCTTTCACAACGAAAAGAGAAATTTCAAGACGAACTTTTCTGTTTTCACTTGATTTCCTACTTCTGTTTGCAAATTCCACACTGATTTGCTTTGTTGTAGGCAAGGCGTTCTTGCCGAGCTTTGCTCAGTACTTCTATTCTTCGTTTATCTGAAAAGGGAATTCCTATATATGCTTGGCTCGGTGTAAGACCCCGAAGCTGACCATGAGGTTTGACTTCGTTGTAGTCGTGGACAAAATATGCCAGAAGTTCGAGGAGTTCCTCCAGATTGGCAGGATGTTTTGGAAAAAGGTATTGATACTTGGCAATTTTATTAACGGCTTCAACCATAGAATTGGAGTAATCAATATCACGAAGAGCAACAAGCTTTTCAATGTTGATTTCTGATCGACTAATGAAGTCATCCATGTGGATGTTGTTATTTTCCGACCCACCATCGACGATCAATTTTACGTTGAGATTGTCTGAAACTTCCATTGCTTTTTTGAAAGCTTTCTCTACGTTCTTTACCATAACTTCTCCTGAGATGTGATCTCGAACGGCATACGATAGCACCTTTCTTGAGAAATTATCAACGACAAAATAAATGTAGTACTTCTTACCATCGAGTGTCTTCAGAATGGTAATATCAGCGTGCCATATCTCATTGGATTTACTTGCCCGAATCCCTTTCTTTCGCTTCTTTCTTCGTCTATGTTTTCGATTCGTCTGTCGAATTTCCAAACGTCGATTGATCATATACATCGTATCAATAGAAACCGTCACCGTTCCTTTGTTGATGCCGTTCAAAAAAACACTTCTGATTGACCAATGGGCCGTTGATTCAAGTTCTAAACTCTCTTTAACCGCTTGAATCTCCATTGGAGTTACTTGATTGGAATATATCCGAACACATTTATTGAAAAAAGAACTCTCACACGAATGATGGAGATCAGTCTTCCAGATATGATAGGTAGAAGCTGAAATCCCAAAGATGCGAACCGCCTTATCAATCGGTATCAAATCCTTGGCTCGATGTATGGCTTTTACAATGTCTTCTTTTGATTCACGCAGTATTTTGCGATAGTTCTGTGTTTTCTCTGCTACCTTGATCATGGTTTTTACCAATTTCCCGTAAGCAAGGAACATGCGTGGGTATTCATTCAAAGTCTTGATCAATTCCGAATGATTGTCTGCTATCTTATTGATCTCAGAACCGACGAATCGCTCAGGGGAATCATTGCGCCAGCGATGAATATTCGTTCTTGGTATCTCTTTCTCATATTTTGGAGGTAACAATCCGTAATGAGTCAGCTCTTTTAGGGTGGTATGGTATGCGGCTCTTTTCATAATTCAGTCGGCAAAGAAAAGCGTTTCATTTAAGAAATCGTGAGCTAACATTAGTATTTCTGAGATTTTTGAAATCTCGGATGGAAATAGCTATTTTCGGTTTGCTTTTTCAAACGAGAGAAAGTGTAAGTTGAAATAGAAAGTATGTTAACCAAGCTTGATTGTTAAAAGGGATAACCAGGGAAAAGGAAAATAAATCCGTATCTTTATTAAACAAAGTCGGTATGGTTTTCGTTGTATTAGATGACGAATGAATCAAAATGTGGTAGACTATGCGCAGTATGACAGTACAAGAAAGAAGAAGTAAATTGTTGGAGCAATTCCAAATGATGATTCAGGATGAACAAAAAATGGATCAATTGGAGGCTTTGCTCAGTGAGATGTTAGACTCTGATGAATCGTCAATGAACGAGAGTCAGAAGAAAGAAGTGCTTGAAATCAGAGATCAAGTTGCTTCAGGGGAAATGGAGACTACTCCGTGGAATGAGGTACGAGCAAAGCTGGATCTTAAGTATGGAATATAACGTAGTTCTCTCACTAAAGTCAGAGCAAGATATTGACGAGGCTTTTGTTTGGTATGAGGAGAAACAAGTTGGTTTGGGCTTGAAGTTCTATCGAGAAGTCAGATCGAGCCTTAACAGATTAAAAACGAATGCAGAGTCATTCCCTGTTAAATTAGAAGATTCGATTCGAGAAATGAAACTAGACGTTTTCCCATATATTATTGTCTATGAAATAGTCGGACTAGATGTAAAAGTCTATCGAATATTCGCCACAGCACAGAATCCTAACAAAAAGATTAATAGCTAAATAGAAAACAGTAATCACTTCGATTGCTGTTTTTCTTTTATATTTATTCGACTTTCTCAAACGAGGGAAAGTTTTGTTTTGAAATACTGAAAAATTGTGGCTAAACCTACACACAGCACTACCGATACGCCTATAATGGGATTGAGCAAGATCCGGAGATAAAAGGTAAAGGAAATGTATACAATTATAAGTATCGTATGCATGATGTTAGATTAGCGAGATTCTTCCAACGAGATCCACTAGATATGACCTATCCTGAATTGACACCATATCAATTCGCAAGCAATAATCCTATTGGGAAAATTGAAATAGAAGGTTTAGAAGGAGTAGCAGTGATTGAATATGTTGATCAAAATGGAGAGCTACTAGGTGGAGGAGGTATTGATTACGAATGCAATGGCTGTAAAGGAAAGGGTGAAGGTGGAATTTATAAAGCCAAAATTCAAATCATGAATGACGGAACCCAGAAAATACTCAGTGAACAATTCTTAGAGGAACATAAGGTTAACGCCTCTGATCCTAACAAGGTCGTTCAGACTCCAATGCCTGAATCTAACAAACCCAAAGAGAAGGAGTATTTGTGCCATGGTTGTGACGGGCCTGTTGGTTGGATCCTTGATAATATTACAGGTAGTGAAGACGCGATCAATTCTCTAAAATCATGGGAAGGAACAACGCTTAGAGATGGTCCGTTTGACGCTGGTGGTTTGAATGCTAATGCATCTCTGTCTATTGGTTCTGGTTTCTCTATAGATGTGAAAGCAGAAGCACTGGATTATGGAGGGGAAAGTATGGAAGGAAGTGTTTCGTATTCATTGAACTGGAGTGTTACAGGAGGAAAAACTGGAGCAAGTGCTGGAATGACGGGATACTGGAAAAATCCAAAGTATGATCCGAAAGTTAGAGTTGTTAAAGAGGGAGGTATTAAATACAGCTTCATTTATGCAACAGCTGGAAATCATGATTTAGATATCCAAATCGGATTATATCAAAAAAGTGGAGCAAAGGCTTTTTTAGAGGGCTATTTAGGTAAAGATCTAAAATGGGGAGTGTTGATGGATTTCGGTTTTTCAATAGATATCACAAATGAGTTAGACGATGGTACCATTTCTGATGACGAATGGGATGGTATTTTCCAAGATGTTATGAAAGGCTTTGAGAAGGTCATAAATGAACTGAAGTAATGATGGAGGGAAAAATTAGAGTTACTGACACTACTACGTATTTAAAAAAATATGTTCTGAGTTGGTTCATTCCTCTTCTAGCACTCCTCCTATATTTTTGGTCGAATAAGAGCGTATTGGT
>CAJQOB010000147.1 GCA_905479845.1 uncultured Flavobacteriales bacterium | reverse complement strand
CTTTGAATTGCCGCCGTCTAAACGAAAAATCAAAAAATACAGACGATTCTTGAGAATGGCAGGAGGAGGAAAGTTTATCCGGACTTTCGTTGATTCTACAGAGAACGTGATGAGAATCAGTGGGTCAATTCCTGATCTTGGGAACACAGAAATCACGAAACGAAATATCAAGCTCGAAAAATTCACTGCTGAAAAGGAAAAAAGTGGATTGGTCGATTATCAACTGACAGGAACGGCTCACTTGATTGATAAAAACATCAGTTATCTATCGTCAAGCTTGGTGATGGGACTTGCACTTTCTATTTTGATCGTTGCTTTGATTATTGGGTTGATTTATCGTTCAATTCCAATATTGATCATCAGTATTGTACCAAATGTGCTTCCGTTGATCTTCATTGCTGGAATCATGGGGTTCACTGGGATTGAATTGAAGACAACAACAGCGATCATCTTTACAATTGCCTTCGGTATTGCGGTCGATGATACCATCCACTTTCTTGGGAAGTTTAAATACGAACTGATGAAAGGACATAGTAAGCTTTATGCCTTGAAGAGAAGTTACCTCACGACAGGTAAAGCGATGATTTTAACTACCTTAATCTTGTGTGCTGGATTCCTGCTTCTTGTTTTCTCAAGTTTCTTAGGGACTTTCTACATGGGGTTGATGCTCTGTATCACATTGTTTGTGGCGCTCGTTGCAGATTTGACACTTTTACCTGTGCTCTTACTGTATTTCTACAACCCAAAAAAGAAGAAGGGATAAGAATTTCCTTATTTTTGGCTGCTGAACGCTAAAATCATTTCATGACAGCCCAATCAAAAAAAGAAGCTCACTTTTTAGTTGCACTGATTCCAATTATCATTTTGGTTGGTCTGCTCTATTTGAATGTAGTGATTTATAAAGATGACGCGACCTATGGGCCAAATCAAATCGCATTGTTGGTCGCAGCTGCAATTGCAACGGTAATTGGTTTTGCATTGAAATATACCTGGGATGAAATTCAAGCGGGAATTGTTAAGAGTATTAAGTCTGCGCTCCCAGCGATAATCATTCTTTTGTTGATAGGAGCTCTTGCGGGAACATGGTTACTCTCGGGGGTTGTGCCCACAATGATTTATTACGGATTAAAAGTCATTCATCCTTCTATATTTTTATTCGCAGCTTGTGCAGTGAGTGCAATTGTTGCTATGGCAACTGGTAGTTCCTGGAGCACTATTGCGACCGTTGGAGTTGCATTGTTAGCTATTGGAAGTGCACTTGGCTTTGGTCCAGGACTTGTTGCAGGGGCGATCATTTCCGGTGCATATTTTGGAGATAAGATGTCTCCATTGTCAGATACTACGAATCTCGCACCAGCAATGGCGGGAACAGATTTGATTACACATATCCGCTACATGGCGCTGACAACCGTTCCATCAATTGTAATCACTTTGGTGATTTTCCTTCTTTTAGGTTTTGGAGCAAATGAGGCTTCGAGCACGGAAGATATTGATGCAATCTTAAATATGATTGATAAACACTTTGTGGTGTCGCCTTGGTTGTTTGTTGTACCAGCAATCGTTGTGTTTTTGATTGTTAAGAAGGTGAGTGCGATTCCAGCCTTATTCATTGGAGTGTTGCTTGGTGCTGTCGCTGGAATCATTTTTCAGCCAGATTTAGTAGAAGCGATTTCGGGTGTGTCTGGAAATTACTTTGAAGCGTCTTACGTGGCGTCTACGAACTCTATGTTCGGTGAAGTTTCAGCGATTTCGGCAGAACAAATGGCACTTCTCTCTCCAGATGAACAAAACATTGCGGGTCTTTTAGATGCTGGAGGAATGTCAGGAATGATGAATACAATCTGGTTAATCATCTGCGCTATGTGTTTCGGTGGAGTAATGGAGGCGTGTGGGTTGCTTCAAAAGATCACGAAATCAATTGTGTCAATTGTGAAGTCCGCAGGGTCGTTAATTGCTACAACAGCAGCAACCTGTGTATTCTTCAATGTTACAGCGTCAGATCAATATTTAGCGATTGTTGTTCCTGGAAGAATGTATTCTGATACGTACCGTGATCGTGGATTGGCTCCTGAGAATTTAAGTCGAACATTGGAAGATTCAGGGACGGTAACTTCTGTGCTTGTTCCATGGAATACGTGTGGAGCGGCTCAGTCAACAGTTTTGGGTGTGGCAACGGGTGATTACTTCATGTACTGTTTCTTTAACCTCATTAGTCCAGTGATGACTGTAGTCTTCGGGTATCTCAATATTCGAATTAAGCGTTTGCCTGTCACTACAGCCGAATTGGAAGCTGAGGATATGGAGCTTAATCAGGATCAATTGGACGATTAGTACTGTTGATTAAAGTTCAATACAGAGTCTAGAGCGTTAAACTGTAGAGATCATCTTTGTCTGCGATGTTTGGGATTGTAGGGTTTTATTTCGGTGTTCAAAGATTCACTCAATTTTAAAGCTAATGTCTCAATGGCTTCATGATTTTCAGAAGAGTCAATGAAGAATCTACGAATGTGCGTTTC
>CAJQOB010000146.1 GCA_905479845.1 uncultured Flavobacteriales bacterium | reverse complement strand
CTGGCTCTTGCAAGTAACCTCATATCAGATGAACAACTTTATGGAAAAATCACTCAAAGCTCAACTCGCCAAATTTAAGTGTTGACCTAAAGAAAAGTTCTTTTGTAAGGAACGACTATCTATTCTTGGGAGCGAATAATTCCCAGGAGTTTTTGGTAAAGCATAGATGTTCGTCCATTGATTCCCCCAATTCTTAGTGAAGATGTACAGGCTATCATTCCATGCGATTAGTACCTCAGCGTCGTAATTTGTGGCTAAAGTTGTTGGAGTGAAATCCGTTTGATCGGCATAATCGAAATGGATGGTGTCGGCAGAAATAGTGTCATTTGATGTGCTGAGAGAATCTGAAATCAATACGCGATACACGCGCAGGTTAGTTATACTTCCACTGTTATTTCCAAAATCTGCGACGTAAACGTAAGTGTCATCGTAGCAAAGATCTTCCCAATCAAGATTAGGAGCATTGTCAATAATCACTTTTCTAGAGATTCCGCCTGAAACGCTATCTATTTCGAATAAGGCTGGCTCTCCACCAGAATCGTTGTGGGTAATCAAGCGGTCATTCAGTAAAATCAATCCAGATGTTTCAATTAAAGAATCTTGTAGAGGAACCACTAAATCAACTTGTTGAGCGGATGTAATCAAGAATGAGGTAAGGGAAATCAGTAGGGCCAAGGTTTTCATAAGTGATTTGAATTTACAGGAATTTATTGGATTACTGGATTACTGGATTACTGGATGAGATCAATTTGGGTTGAACGAATCCAATAATCCAAAAGGCGTAGCCGTGTCCAACAATCCAGCTTAATTAAACTTAATTGCCTTCACAGGGTTAATCCGAGCAATAACCATACTTGGGATAATCAACGCGCTCAAACAAACGACAAGTGTTCCTACATTCAATAGGAGCCAGTGCCACACATTAATTTCAATAGGAACCTGACTTAAGTAATAGACTTCTGGATCGAGGGGAAGTAGTCCGAAATATTTCTGAGCAAGACAAATGGCTAATCCGATGAGGTTTCCCCAAAGCATTCCACGCCCAATTAGGAAGCCAGCTTGAATCAGGAAGATTTTTCGAATACTCCAATTCGTTGCTCCCATGGCTTTCATCATTCCAATAAAATTCGATCGAATCAAAATCAGAACCAAGAGTGCTGATCCCATATTGATGATTCCAATCAAAATCATTAACACCAAAATAATGATCACATTGACATCCAAAAATCCGAGCCAAACAAAGATGTCTGGTTCGTTTTCAATGATACTGGTCGCTTTTAGTACTTCGCCGTTTGGTGTCAAGATCATTTCAACACGACCTTTTGTTCGAGCCAATACTTCATCTAATTTAGACCAATCCTTCACCATGATTTCAAATCCACTAACGTACTCGTGATAGCTTCCCTTACCATCTGTTGTTTCAATGATCAATCGTTTTGTTCCGTCATCAAGAGCGTATTTGGTACCGTCCTCATTTAGGTATTCACGTTCAATTTCCTCTTCTTCGTTTAGTTCGAAGTAACATCGATATTCACCACCTTTCTCGACCGTAATTTTCAAGTAAGCAGTGTCAGGAATCGCTGATTCAGATAAATCTTCACGAGTACTCGTCCAATAATCAGTAGCGATCAAACGAATTGTTGTGTCCTTATGCGGACAGATTGGAAAACCGTAATAAGTATCAAACCCATCGCCCCAGTCATATCGGTAGTTGACACCGTTTCCACCTGTAACATTTGCTTTCACAACAATCTGCCCATCAATGATCGTATCAGCAATTTCAATGCTTGCCTTAATTCCCCAATCGTTGAGTTTTTGAACCGAAGCAATGCTTCCTAGAACGACTTTCTTGTCGAATTCTTCCAGTCCAGTTTCGTAGATTCCAACAATCTTGAATTTTCGTTTGACAGGTTGTTGCTTGACAAAGAATCCACTGACTCTATTTCCAACTTCGTAATTCAAATCGGCCGCCAATTTTCTTGAAATTACCAAATGGTTTTCACAGGAGTCTTGTGAATAATCAGGTAACACTCCATCGAGTAGATAGTTCTTAAAAAATGCCCAATTGTAATCAGAACTTACTCCCTTGATCACGGCTCCATGAACCTGATACTGATTCTCAACTGTGTCCTTCCCAGAAGCAAGTTTGTATGAAATTTCCCGTTCTTCAGATTGAAGCAAAACAGGTTTGTATCCAACTACAGAAATTGATTTGATTCCGGGATCATTTTTTAAATCGGCGAGGAACTGTTGATCCCGTTGGATGGGGTCACTTTCGTATATCGAGTTTTCGCTCGCCTCCATGATGAAGATATGAGATCCAAACCCACTTACTTTTTGGCGCACTTCTTGCTGAAACCCAGTTACAACTGCGATCGTAATCAAATTGACAATTACGGCCAGGGCAATACTAATGACAGAGATTCGAACAATAGGTTTAGAAACTTTCTTACCTTGCACGACACTCTTGAGCGTTTTCTTTGATATGAAATATTCGAATGCCAAATTTCTGGGAACTTTTCGACTAAAGTACACAAAGGTTTTGTGCTTGAAAAGCATTTTTATTTTTTTGATTTCTTCCTGTGGATATAGCAATTCTCCACAACAGGAAGAGAAGGAACTTGTTGTTCTGGAAGATCAAATTGAGCAAGTGGCTTCTGTGTCTGTTGGAGCGGAACAAACAACTGATTATTTGCCTTTATTGGAAGACAAGAAAGTCGGAATTGTTGGGAACCAATCTTCCTTAATTGGACAAACGCATTTAGTAGATTCATTGTTGACTTTAGATGTGAATGTGAAGAAAGTGTTTTCTCCTGAACATGGATTTCGTGGAAAGGCAGATGCCGGGGAGCATGTTTCAAGTGAAAAGGATCAAAAAACGGGATTGCCCATCGTTTCCCTGTACGGTAAAAACAAAAAGCCAACTCAGGATCAACTGAAAGGATTGGATATTTTGGTATTCGATATACAAGATGTGGGAGTGCGATTCTATACATACATTTCGACCCTACACTATGTCATGGAAGCCTGTGCTGAAGCGAACATTCCACTTATCGTCTTGGATCGACCTAACCCAAATGGACATTATGTTGACGGCCCTGTTCTCGATATGAAATACAAGTCATTTGTTGGGATGCACCCTGTTCCGATTGTTTATGGAATGACAATAGGGGAGTATGGACAAATGATCAATGGAGAAGGTTGGTTGGAGAAGAATTACACGTGCGATTTAACCGTGATCCCTTGTAAAGGCTACGATCACGATACGCCTTATTCTCTGCCAGTTCCTCCCTCACCGAATTTACGATCGGATGTTTCCATTCAATTGTACCCTAGCTTGTGCATTTTAGAGGCTACAACAGTTTCTGTTGGTAGAGGAACAGATGGACCTTTTGAGCGTTATGGACATCCTGATTTTCCAGAAATGGATTTCAAGTTTATGCCAAAATCAGGACCTGGATCGAAAAGCCCAAAGCACATGAATGTGAAGTGTTATGGATACAATATGGGCGATGCTCCTCGTCGTGAGACAAAATTTGACCTAAATTTCCTGTTGAATTCCAGTAAGCTGCTCAAGGGAAAAACCTTCATCGATCGCTCTCGAATGTTCAACCTACTATCAGGGAACGCTGAGTTGGCTGAACAATTGAAAGTAGGAAAATCCGAAGAGGATATTCGCTCTTCGTGGGAGGAAAAATTGAACGCTTTTAAGTTGATTCGTGAGAAGTATCTGATTTATGAGTAGTAAGAGCCGTTCTGAGGATTTAACGGAAGTAAGAACCAAGGTCTACGATAAATGCTCCTTGCTTATTACAAATCTGAGTGAAGAACTTGAAGGGAAAGAGTACAATGCCTGTCAATTTGAATTAAGCGAGAGGAGAATTATTTTGCGTAGCTCTAAAATTACACCTAAAAAAGTCGGTCAATTTGTGACGTTTTGGAAACGAAATGAAAAGGGAGTGACTGAACCATTTAAGGAAACAGACAAAGTCGATTTTTTTGTGATAAACGCTAGGTCGAATGACAGCTTTGGACAGTTCGTTTTTCCAAAATATGAGTTGATACGCAAAGGGATTCTATCGACTGAAAATAAAGATGGGAAGCGTGGTTTTAGAGTATATCCTAAGTGGGATAAACCTCAAAGTAAACAAGCAGCAAAAACTCAAAATTGGCAGCTCGATTATTTTTATGAAATCGATTCAAATGTTGATACAGAAAAAGTGTTGGAATTGTATAATCGAAGATAAAACGAATCTGTTACTCTGAATTCTCTTAGTTCAACGGAAATAAATAGGCACAAAAAAATCGCCTTCCCGAGAATTCAGGAAGGCGACCTTATTTTAGAACTAAAAGAACTTACGCTCCTTATTTTTTAATTACTCGCTTAACAGCAGCTCTAACTCCGTCAACATTTACTTCAACGAAGTATTGACCAGCTTCTCCATTAATCGTCATTTCAACGAAATCAGCAGAAGTGAACGATGAACGGTCAATCTCTCTTCCAATCGCATCCAATACACGAACAGAAACATTGTTCAATGTTGTTCCGAAGTCGATTGTTACCTCACCTGATGTTGGGTTAGGGTGAACAATTACCTGGTTGTTTAGTCCAAATTCTGGAAGACCAACTACAGTAACTAACTCACATGCTGAAGTATCCGTACAGTTGTTTTCTGTAACAACTACAGCATAGTTTCCTGTAACCGTTGCCGTAAATGATTGTGCTGTTTCTCCTGTTATTGCAGAGTTACCGTTGTCACAATCGATCCACTGGTAAGTTGCTCCAGTTGCACCTGCAGTTAATGTTTCTCCAGCCAACGTTGTTGATACATCCACAGTTGTGATTGTCAAGTTGATTGTAATTGTACTGTCACATCCAACTGCGTTTGGAATTACATCCGTGTATGTTCCCGTTGCAGTGAATACCGCTCCACTTGGCGCTGTGTAACTGTTACAAGCAAACTCTGTAAGAATGGCCGAAGTACTTAAGTTGATTGTCAAGTCGATCACCATTGCGCTATCACATCCTGCAGCATTTGAAATGGTATCATTGTAAATACCTGATGCTGTCCAAGACAGTCCGCTTGGAGAAGTGTAAGAATCACATGCAGAAACTGCAAATGACGATCCCGTATCAGTACAAGGAAGAACCGTACATGCAATCATTGAGTGTGATCCCAAAGAATCAAATGTGTTTTGCGGGAATACTGCCCATTCCGATGCTGCAGATGCCCAAACGTTGTTTCCTTGCTGGATAGCCGCGCTTCGAACTAGTGTGTACTCACTTGTCGCTCCAGATCCTACAGCCCAGTTTGTACCTGGATCAACACCAACTTCTCCGATTACGTCAATCGTATCTCCAGTAGCAATGTTTTCCAAGATAAGTGCATCATCACCATTGAAGAAAGTAGCAGCATTCGTAGTATCTGAAACAGAAAGAATACCAACTGAATCAGCAGATGAATTTGCGATTACATAAACATCTCCGGCAGCGATGAACGTTCCAGCAGGGAAATCATAAGTTCCAGATGCTGTAGGCGATCCATTTGTGTGACGTTTTACAACGTAATCAACCAAATCAATTGCTCCACCAGTTGGGTTGTAAATTTCCAGCGCTTTATTGTTACTTGACCCCTCAATGTACTCAGAGAAGAACAATTCAGAACATTGATTCGCACATCCTGCACCTGCTGGATCGATTACCAAGTTCACCATAATAATACTGTCACATCCTAATGCATTCGGAATCGTGTCAACGAACATTCCAGATGTCGTCCAAATTTGTCCACTTGGAGACGAATAAGCTGAACAAGCCGTCTCTGATATTGTGCTTGTAGTTTCTGTTCCGATCGTAAGATCAACAACATATAAACTATCACAACCACCAGCGTCAAAAATTGTATCGTTATAGATTCCAGAAGTCG
>CAJQOB010000145.1 GCA_905479845.1 uncultured Flavobacteriales bacterium | reverse complement strand
GGAAACGAATTAGAGTTGTTAATAGCACGCGATCAGGAATTGTACTCAATTAAGGTTGGTGTGGGATCGTATGAGAAACCAAAATTCAGCTACGAATTATCAAACGAAAAGAAAACTCAGAAATTGAGCGATTTCTGGCTTCGAACAATTAACAAATGAAAGCAATAGCACTTATTCTACTGCTCATTCAGGCATTTTTCTCTTTTGGGCAAGATCACAAGGTGGTACAAATTCCACTGCCAAAGAAGGCGGAATACGGAAGTTCTCAATGTGAACCTTCTATTGCCATTCACCCGAAGAAACCGAAAATAATGATTGCAGGTTCAGTCCTCAGCGATTACTATTATTCGAAGAATGGAGGGAAGAAGTGGAAGAGTAGAACGCTGACAAGCCCTTATGGCGTATATGGCGATCCTGTAGTTATTTTTGACACGGTGGGACGACCGTATTATTTTCATTTAGCGAGTTACAAAGAAACATCTCATCTAGATAGAATTGTTTGTCAATCTGCGGATAAAGTTTGCAAGAAATTTGATGATGGGACTTTCCCGAAACCGAATGGAACGAAAGTACAGGACAAGCATTGGATCGTTGTCAATCAGGAGAATAACGAGTTGTACATGACTTGGACACAATTCGATGCGTACAATTCAGGGGACGCAAATGATTCTTCCATCATTGTATTCTCGAAATCTTCAGATCAAGGAAAGACATGGTCTGACCCTTTGCGCATTTCCAAATACGGTGGAGATTGTCTCGATGATGATGAAACTGTTGAGGGTGCTGTACCAGCAGTAGGACCAAATGGAGAGATCTACGTTACATGGACGGGTCCAAACGGTTTGGTGATGCAGAAATCTCTTGACGGTGGGAATACATGGCTCGAGGAGGAAAAATCACTAGAAAAGCACTGGGGCGGATGGACGCTTGATATTCCAGGGATGGGACGAGCGAATGGTTTGCCTATCCTGAAATGTGATTTGAGTGATGGACCGAATCGAGGAGCGCTTTATTTGAATTGGTGCGATCAACGAAATGGTTTGGAAGATACAGACGTATTCATCAAGAAGTCAATGGATGGAGGAGAGACCTGGAGTGAAGCGATCAAAGTAAATCAAGATGATTCGAAAAAGCATCAATTCTATACGTGGATGGATGTGGACCAGAGTACTGGCTATTTGTACTTCGTGTATTATGATCGCAGAAGTTATTCAGATAATCAGACCGATGTGTACATGTCGGTTTCTAAAGATGGTGGGAAGACCTTCACTGATACGAAGCTTTCGAAAACGCCTTTTACTCCAACAGAAGAGGTCTTTTTTGGAGATTATTTGAACATTGCTGCAGTGAATGGTGTGATTCGCCCAATTTGGCCTCGAATGGACGATGGGTTTATCACCTTGTGGGTCGCTTTGATTAATGAAGAGTAGTTGCTGGATTTGTTTATATAACTCAATATTGCAATAAATCTATTTAGCAATATGGCGATATAGATATATCATAAATAGCACGTTTTCGATAATTATCAGTTGTTTTTGGGCGTTCAGCGCTGCGCGACTGCGGGCTTTCTCTCCAAAATGCTTCACATGTTTTCCGTTTTAATCCCTAACGCTGACAATCGTTCAGAACGTAAACAATATGCTTTAGTCCAAATCATCGATTACCTCTGAATCTACTTTCTTCCTTACTCCAAAAGGATTTCTGAATGCAAAGTAGGCAAGCAACGCGTAAAGCACAATATGCGTGTAAACCATTGTTTTAATGGAAGTTGTTAGAAAAATGAGGATGAAACCCAAGAGTAACTGATCATGACTATAACTTGGAATGAATGCAAAGTCAGAATGAATTGGAATTTGGAACATCTTCATCATTAGAAAAACAAAAAATCCGAAAAACAGTAGCCGAACACCTTGAGGGTTGAAAATAACTTGGATCACACCAAATAACAACCCCAAATGCATCAGGTGAACGTGGTAGGAATGATAAGTATAAAATTCAATGGCAATATTTCCCAATAGTGCGAAGCCAAAAAGTAGGGCAAACACGATTCGTTGCGTACGATCTAAAGGTTGTAAAATGCGCTCGCGTAATCCCACTTAATTGGTAGTTAATCTCTCAATCACTTCTTGATGATCGGGATAATCCTTCAATAATTCCTCAGAAGTAAACAATTCAAAATCTCTGAAATCGAAGCCTGGGGCAACGACACAAGAGACAAATGAGTAACTATTCATTTCATTCACTGAAGAACCAAAAATAGTATTCGCAGGCACTAAAAATTGTGGCGTTTGTCCCGCTACAAGATTCAATCCTACCAAATGTTTACCGTGTCCATTCTCGTCCAATGTATGCACCGTTAGTGGACTTCCCTCATGAAAGAACCACAATTCATCGCTTTTAATTCGATGGAAGTGAGATACATCCTTGGACGGCAACAAGAAATAAATGGATGTCATCAACTGACGATCAGTAGTAGGAAGAGTCATTTCTGATCTATATTCTTCAGAATAATAACCACCTTCTGGATGCGCTTGCATATCGAAACGCTCGATTAATTCATTGATTCTGTCCTGCATGAAACAAAGAAAGTGAAATTTACTGGATGACTGAATTATTGGGCCGGTTGGATTAAGTGAATGCACGAAATTTTCTTGAATTGACAAGTGGAAATAATCAGAAAATAGAGGGATAATAAATTCAAAAGTTTAGCAATCCAAGGACGAGTAGTGTCGAAAAATCCAATAATCCAAAAGTCCAGCCTACCTCACCATCTTGTATTTATACTTCCCGTCCTTCTTATCTTCTTCAATTGCCGATAAACGCTTATTTGATACACTTAACTCATCCCAAAAAAGGTCATTATATATATTCAACTCCGGAATGTCCAAGGTTCCCACCATGTAATAGATCGTTTCACGGGTATTACCTTCGTTATCGTACTCTTCATAATAATCGATGTACCAGAAACCACTAGCGGTAGTGTCCAAATCTTTGTCGTACGCCTCCAGAATACCACCTTCCTTGAATGTAACTGTTGAACCTTGAAATCCATTCGAGTAATCTGAATATCCAGATTTCCCATTCGGCTTAAATTTTACCTCGTCGAATTCCCATGTTCCAATGATTTTTCCTTCTACGTTAGAAACTGATCCGCTTGCCGTACAAGATGTCAGAGATAACAATAGAGTGGAGGATAGGAAAAGAAGGAAGTACAGAGTTTTCATGGATCAAATTTATAAGAAACTGACCAAAAATTATTCCAAAAACACAACGGGGACTTACTCGATTGGTCCATTTAGGAACTGTGTTCCTCGATTTTTGATCAAAGGGAAGAAATATTTAAAATCCAAGGTGAGAAACGAGCCATCGACATCTCCAGAAAGTAGATTAGAGTTAGCTCCGTAGTCATAAAACGCGGCATAGGTAAATAACGGAGCAAATGGGACTCTTGCAGATCCACCAATGTAGAAGAAACCACTTTTTTTCGTCCGATACTCAAAGCCTAAATTTGCGTTAAGATCAAAACCAACACTTTTATCACGTAGTCCGTACAGCGCGAAGTAATGTTCACCTTCTGGGCGGATTTGGACGCGCGTATCAGTTGGTTTGTAACTCACAGCGACACCAAGTGAAGCATTCATAAAGATTTCATCGCTCAATTGAACGTAAAAAAGAACGTTGATCGGTACATCATATTCGATAAAGGTCATTGTTTTGCTACCGTAAACATTGGAGTCCGGTACAGCCACAGAAATATCGAAATAGCGTTGTGTGAAGTTAATACCTGATTCTATTGCAATGAGCTTTGTTACACTTGCACGTACCGTTCCACCAAATCCATATCCGAGTCGTTGAGAAATACTGGATTCAAAACCATTTCCACTCACTGTTGTAACAGGGTCGCCAATAAACTTAGTTGGGAATATAGGTCTAACTTGAATCCCGAAATAGGTGGGTAACTTGTCTGTTTTCTCCTGACTGAAGGAAGAGAAAGAAAGTAATAGGATAATGATGTAGAAACCGATTTTCATGCTTGGTGCTAAGAACGCGATAATTTTCTATTTATTCTGCACTTTTTCGGTAGTATTGACTGAAGCGGGCTTTTCATCATACGAACTGAGTTTTTCCTGCGCTTTGCAATATCCAAGTATCGCCAAAGACATAACAACTCCTGAAAGCAACATCAAGAACCAACGGAATCCAGCATAAGGGATAAATGGTTTTCTGTGCTGAGACTCAACTTGGTAATTGATTTTCTCTGTGACTTTATAGTGATTTTTGTGAACTCCGAACAAATGATACGTTACCTGTTTCTTCTCATGTGTATCATTCTCGTATGGAATATTCTTCTCCTTCAATGCTTCCTCGAAGGAATTTGCACGATTTTCATCAGCAAATCGATAAACGATGTATTCATTATTCTCAGGATGACGTGCATAGTTCACAAGTCCTAAGTCGATGGGATGATCTACTGGATTATCCATAAGTTCAAATCAATTTTTGCAAAGATACGAAATGAATGCTTCGTTTACATTTTCCACTCTGTTGTGTAATCAAGCGGTCTGCGATGAGCTTTTGGCCATTCGATATCAGGATATCCAACGTAAAACAAACCTAGACATTTGTCCTTTTCTCCCAAACCAAGGTATTCATTCATTTGAGGAGTGTAAATGAGTTTCGGAGTCGACCAAAATCCACCTAAACCATAGGCTGTGCAAGTTAAATGCATGTTTTGAATGGCGCAAGCAACAGCTTCGATTTCTTCCATCTCCAAAATTTTCTCTTCCGGCTGGCGTTCCATGCAAACAGCAATGACGGCTGAAGTTAGCAAGGGACGACGCATTAACTTAGCCAGTTTCACGTCCTTTTGAAGTTCCTTCGGAACTACTTCTTGATACGTTTTACCGAGAAACTGACTCAATTCTTGTCGATGTTCTTCGCCCATGAAAACTTTGAATCGCCATGGTTGCGTGTTTCCATGAGTTGGAGCCCACTGGCCGTTTGTCAAGATGACTTCAACCTGCTCGCGATGTACTTTTCGTGAGCTAAATTGCTCAGGATAGATTGTGCGACGTTCGCGAATGAGTTCGTTTATTTCTGATAAATTGAAGCGCATACTGAAAGAAATTGGAAGTCAAAATTACTAAAAACTAAGGTTTAAATCTCAAAGAGTATGTATCTTTCAGGATCAATACACATTCATGAGAGTAACTGTAAATGCCCCGTTTTCGATTCTGTTTTCAATTGCCGCCATCGCGCTGTACTTTTTGTTTCAGGCTGATGGAACAATTCCAAGAATGTTAACGCTACACGGAGATTTTGATTTTACCGATTGGCAATGGTACGTCAGCCTTGTTGGATATACGATGGGACATGCAAGCATTCCGCATTTAATTGGAAATATTTCAATCATTTTACTCGTTGGCCCCTTTGTTGAAAAGAGATGGGGGACAAAGCGTGTGGCATTGATGGTGAGTCTTACTGGGCTTTTAACCGCCTTGGTTCACATCATTTTTTGGGATCATCGATTGATAGGAGCGAGTGGAGTTGTTTTCATGATGATTGTGCTTAGCTCGCTCGTTGATTTAAAAGGAAAGGAAATACCTCTCACATTTATCCTCATCGTTCTTTTGTTTATTGGACAAGAGATTAGAGGGAGTTTTGCAGATGATCAAGTGTCACAATTTGCGCACATAACTGGAGGTGTCCTCGGAGGAATTTTCGGATTTGCCTATCGTTCAGCTGGTCGTCATTGACCACCATTGATTCCGTCGTACGGATTTTCAGGATCTCGATTTTCGTAATCAACCAATTTCTTAATGGCGAAAAACGTCTTATCAATCGTTTCATATTGCCCATTCGGAGTAGGCCCTAAAGCTGGACTGGCCACGATGTTTGCTGTAGCGTCAATCAATACGAAGTGAGGGAAAGCCTCAATTTGATAGTTCTTCCAGAGTGAATTTCCAGGAGCAATTCCATAAACCTCCCAAGGAAGTTGTTTCACTTTGTCCAAGGATTCAGCTTGAATGTTAT
>CAJQOB010000144.1 GCA_905479845.1 uncultured Flavobacteriales bacterium | reverse complement strand
CCGAGACCAAATTGGAGCACGCTCTAATGAAGTTCGCAGTGACCTTCCCTCTTTTATTCATTTATCTTATCATTTTTTATGCGGACTTCAAATGGTCAAGATATTCGTCAGGCAGTAGTCTTGATAAATATCTCGGATGATACACGACACGTATCAAACATCGAGGAATTATTAACCTTTGATCAGCTTGTCTTTTTAGACAACATCAGAAATCATGACAAACAGGCTTTAATAGAATCTCTGCGCTCCGCGCACGATTCTATTGCTTATCATTCAGATATTGAAATTGATAAGGAAACTAAAGATGTGCTATTTGATTTGAAGATTTTGAAGGATTGGCTCGAAGCAATTTAGCTTTTGATGGTCGCGCCTCTGTCTTCGGCGTTGGTTGGAGAAGATTTGAAAAAATGGAAAAGGAGCGCGATGCGCTCCTTTTACTCTTTACAATATTGTAACTACTGAGAAATCATCATTTTTTTACTCTCGATGATATTGTCATTTGCAACTATTGAATATTTGTATACACCTGAATTTAAATCTGATGCAAATATTTTAACTAATCCTCTTCCGTTCTCTAAAGACTGACTTTTTATTAATTCTCCCGCCATCGAATAAATCTCAATTCGAACATTGGTAATATTCTCAGGTATAAAATAGGGAATACTCGTTACCTCTTTAAATGGGTTTGGTTCGTTCTGCCCTAAATAAATCACTTGTTCGCTTTCGTTTAGCCAAATTTCAACAGTATTAACGTTCGTTCCATTTTGTTCAGCTATCAACTGCTTCAACTGCTCCAATTCAGTTTTCAAATATTCAATTTCTTTATTAGTAGAATGATTCTGAAGGTTATCAATCTTCATATTTTGTTCTTCAATAATTCCCTGTTGTTCCTTAATAGCCTCAACAAGTACAGGAATGATTCCATCATAGTTTACTGCCTTAAACCCATTAGAACTGGTCAATATTAGCTCTGGATAAACAGCCTCTACTTCCTGAGCTATTAGACCAATGTGATCTCCTTCTTTAAAGGCTAAATTTGGAAATTCATTTATTCTCATTTGATATCTGTTACCTGACAATTTCAAAACACTTTCAAGAGCATTATTTAAGGGCTTAATATCTGTCTTATAACGTTCATCACTGCCAACATAATTGTTCCCTGATGGAATACAAATATCTCCATTAACTTCTAAAGCACAGGAAGGTGTAATTGGTAATGTTTCCGTTCCTCCTAAGCCGATACCAACATGCCCATGTGGACCAACTGTAAATAGTGTTTTCGAATTTGGGTCATTTCCACCGACATTATTACATACCTGAAAATAGTGTGTGTTTTCGTATTCTGTCCCATTACCGGTAGTCGGAGCTATTGCACTTGGAGGACGGATAATAAACCCTCGTTTGTTCACTGCCAATCCATCATCTCTACGATTTCCCAACTTCACAAAAAAACCAGCAGCGGGACTTATCTCTTGTTCGATTACAAATGATGTACTTACTCCAAAATGTTTGAACGATCTTCCATTTTGTCCCAATTGTACGTCATCTTGATTCGGAAGTATTTTTGCTCCTCCTACGAAAAGAGTTGTAGTCCCTACTGGTTCAATACCAACACCATTTGACCCGCTCATACTACTATTCAGGCGAACGGCTTGCCCGTTGTCTTTTTGGGCTACAATCATTCCAGGGGCGATTCTACCTCTAACAGTAAATGTTGTATTCACACCACTGGCTCCTCCATTAAAAATAAAAGCATCATCAAGAGCATCTCTATCACTGACAGAAAAAACAGCAATATTTCCACCGGCAGGTAAATCTATGTTTAATGGATTTAATGGATTGTTTAGACCAATTCCGACATTCCCAAACGTATATATACTCGAATTTATGTCCACAGGAGCAAATCCGACATTCGAAGCATCATACCAATCGGCATCAGTTATTCCCGTCCCAATTAAAGACGACGCATCTCTATAATGCAGAGTTCCGTTGGCATCAGCAACCAAAACCCTATCCAAACTATTATTTAAGTTAAGGGTTCTAACGGTAGCTTGCCCATTGACATCCAAAAGTGTTATTGGGGTTGCTATTCCTATTCCTATTTCGCCAGTTTTAAGAATTCTCATTCTTTCTAAATTATTGGTCGAAATAGATAAATAACGATTCTCTTTCAAATTAATAAAACCAGGATTTCCAGTTCCATTACCCTGAAAAACTCCTAACTGTAAACCGCCGTTAGAAAATTTATTAGTAGCTCTAAAGTAAGTGTCATCATTGTTAAAATTGTTGTTCAAATGATTTTCAACTTGGGTCAGCCCTGTAAAACAAAGCATAATCAATACAAAAAGGGTGTAAAATTTCATAATAGTTTAAGTATAAAAGTTAGTTCCTACTCTTTTGATGGGTTTTCAGATCCCCCAACGCAAAATAACACGCTAGACTGTTAATTTAACTCTTAAAAAACTAAAATAAAAGAGTATAAATACCTGTTTTTCAAATACAATCGTTGCAACAATTACCTAAAAAGAAAAGGGGAAGTTCATGGTTTGAGATAGAAGTTCTCAGCAACTAAAGCGAAATTAGGAAAGCACACTGGTTAATTGAAGCGTATAACACAACCTACACTTCATGCCGAAAAGTGTTATATTCGAGAGTCGGCACGAAAGCGTAGCTTCGGTCCGTTATG
>CAJQOB010000143.1 GCA_905479845.1 uncultured Flavobacteriales bacterium | reverse complement strand
TGCGTGAGTTCCAGGACTAAAGGCAAAGAGCTTGAATTCGTTCCAACTCTCCCAAGCGCTTCTTTGTAAGCCGCAATTGTTTCGTCGAGTTCTGTAACAGTGAAGTCACGTACATTCAAGCGTTTTACGCAGACAATTCAGAAGAAGCAATTTCAACACTAACGAATGCTTTGGACATTCCTGGAATCTCCATGATGCAGAAATCAGAAGTGAAAATGCAATTGGCCGATGTTCATGTTTTGGACGGAGATATTTGGGAAGCAGCACTACTCTACAGTCAGGTTGATAAGGATTATAAATTTGAAGCGATAGGTCACGAGGCGAAATTCAAAAATGCCCGGATTTTCTATTACGACGGGGAGTTCGATTATGCCCAGTCACAATTGGACGTCCTGAAACAGGCAACGACAAAACTCATCGCAAATGATGCCTTGAACCTCTCATTGATGATCACGGACAATTACGGTCTCGACAGCAATTATATCGCGATGAATTGGTTTGCTCGAGCAGATTTACTGATTGAACAACATCAGTACGATAGAGCGTTTACGTATTTCGATAGTATTGTGGAGGAATACCCTGCGCATAGCTTGGGAGATGAGATTTTGATGAAAAAGGCCCACGCTTATCAACTTCGAGGCGAATGGAACAAAGCGGTTGAATCGTTGGATGAATTGATGAAGTACTACCCAACGGATATTTTAGCAGATGATGCTTTATTTCAGTTAGGGGAAATCTACGAGAATAACTTGCTCAACCCAGACAAGGCGAAGGAATACTACCGAAGAATTCTATTCGATCACAAGGGAAGCTTGTACACTACTGAAGCTCGGAAACGATTCCAGAAATTACGTGGCGAGGGAACTTTGTTGGATTGATTGGATTCGGCTAATGCCTTCGGCGGTGTTGGATTGTTGGATGACATCTAAAATCAGAAATGAATCGAAGTGCAAAACGAATCCAATAAACCACTTTAACATTTCTTCTGAAAACGCTTGTAAGAATATCGACGAGCTATCGAACTAAGTTAAAAACACATTTATTATGAAACTTCTCACGATTCTCCTCATCAGTATTTCGATGATGTCTTGCGCGCAAACGGACACACACAATTCAGACCATGATTCTAACTCCTCAGAGATGAATCAGGATTTAGACTCTCTTCAAACAGCATATTTCGCAAGTGGTTGTTTCTGGTGTGTTGAAGCTGTATTCGAATCAGTGAAAGGAGTTCAAGAAGCCGAATCTGGATATTCTGGTGGCGCTTCCAAGAATCCAACGTACGAAGAGATTTGCACTGGACGTAGTGGTCACGCTGAATCAGTAAAGGTGTATTACGATTCGAGCATTGTATCCTATGAGACGTTGGTTGATGTATTCTTCAACTCGCATGACCCATCGACGCTTAATCGTCAAGGTCCAGATTCTGGAACACAGTACCGCTCAGCGATCTTCTACGAAACGGATGAAGAACGAAAAATTGCCAAGGCAGCGATCAAAAAACTTCGATCAAACGGAACCAGGGTAACGACGGAAGTTACTCCTTTGGATGTTTTCTGGATTGCCGAGGATTACCACCAAGATTATGAAAGAAATCATCCGAATCAATCGTATGTTAGAGCGGTTTCTATTCCGAGGTTGAATGCGTTTAAAGCGAAGATGCCGGAGGTTTTGAAGTAGTTGGATCAGCTTCGCTGGAAATCAAAAGCTGTGCTTTTTCTTCTTCGGCGGTGTTGGATTGTATAATAATTCAAAAACTTAGTATTTTATCTTCGCTCTCAATTGTTCTTTTAACTCAGAGTTCCATTCATCTTGAAGAATACTCATGATAATGCTATCTCTTCGTCCTGTCGGGCTCACCCAGTTACTGCGCAAAACACCTTCAACTTTACAACCGATGCTTTTCATCGCGGCTATACTTCGTTCGTTACCGTTGTCTGCCCGAAATTCTACACGGTCCAGTCCTAACTCTTCGAAAGCGAACTGAAGTAAAAGGAACTTGCAGTTTTTATTGACACCTGTTCCTTGTGCAGCTTTGCAATACCAAGTATATCCCAATTGCACCGTATTGTGTTGGCGTTGGTAATCGTAGAAACGCGTACTTCCCACATATTTGTTCGTTCTCTTATCGAAGACAATGAATGGATATGCAGTCCCTCGCTTCCGTGCGGAGAAAGCTGCGTCCATGTACTTTTTCATATTGTCAGATCCACCAGCGGAAAGCAAAGAGTACTCCCATAGTGTCGGCTCATTTATTGCGAACTCCTCAAGGGCATGAAAATCTTCCGGTTGTAGTGGTCGAAGTAAAACTCGGTCGTTTTCGAGGGTGTAATTGCGAAAGAAATCAAGTCTTTTCATATTATGAAATTTCGTTTTGCCATCGTTCGCTCTGGGAACTCTAATTCTGTAAATCCAAACTGTTGGTACAAGCCTTGGGCATCCATTGTTCTGAGGAACCAATTTTCCACATCAACTAAATCTGGATCATTCATGATGGCATGCATCAATTCTTTCCCATAGCCGTTTCCTTGGAATTCATCCAAAATGAAAACATCCATTAGATAGGCAAAAACTGATCTATCGCTCACCACTCGGGTGAAACCAATTTGTTTATCGTCTAAGTATATTCCAAAGCACATCGAATGCTCAATGCTTTTATTAATCGTTTCCACTGATCGCGTCTTCGCCCAATAACTGTTCTGAAGATAGGCGATGATCATGGGCAGATCGAGTGTCGATTTATCTTTTGTGATGGTGATCGTTGACATTTTCTTTTTAGGCTTAACGGTGAAAAGTTAAGGATATTTTTGAATTCTTACCTCCTCCTATTTGCCAACAGCGGCGGTGGCTCACCATTAAACGGATTCCAGCGGCTAATACTTTTCGCTTGCATGCCCGATGCTTTCATGATGGCGCGATCCCCATATTGCTTTCGAATATTATCCATCGCTTGGTACAAGGCCAAAATATTGGGATCTTCAAACAAGGTAATTTGATGCGCTCCTTCCACAATGTGACTGTAACGAACACCTATCAATCGCACCAAAACACGGCGACTGTACAATCGCTCATACAATTCTAAAACAATGGGAATGATCGTGTGATCCGCTGCGCTGTAAGGGATTTTCTTCTGAAGAGTATACGTCTGAAAATCAGAATAACGAATTTTGACCGTGATGCAAGCCGTCAATTTATTTGCTCGTCGGAGTTGAAAAACAAGATTCTCCGCCATGGCCACCATGATGCCTTTCAGTTTATCGACGTCTATTGTATCACGATCAAATGTGCGCTCGGTAGAAATTGATTTGCGTTCGTGGTACTGAACAACAGGAGAGTTGTCAATTCCATTTGCCTTTCTCCAAATTGCTGTTCCGTTCTTACCAAATACGCGTTCCATCACTTCGATTGGCATTTCCTGAACGGACTCAATTTTCTTGACTCCTAAATCGCACAACATTCGGTAGGTCCGATCGCCCACCATGGGGATTTTCTTCACTGACAAAGGAGCCAGAAAGGGTTTTTCCGTTCCATTTTCTATCATGATTTGATTGTTGGGTTTCACCTCACCAGTTGCAATTTTTGAGACCGTTTTATTGATCGATAAACCAAAGGAAATCGGAAGGCCACTCTCTTTAATGATGCGTTCTCTCAGCTCCCTAGCAAACTGATGGCAGCCATAAAATCGATCCATTCCTGTTAAATCGATGTAAAATTCATCTACAGATGTTTTCTCGTACAGAGGAACCGATTCTTTGATAATATCAGTGACTGTTTTTGAAAATTTCGTGTAAATCCCTGAATTTCCGCGCAAGATAATTGCCTCGGGACAAAGTTGTTTTGCCATTCGCATAGGCATTGCAGAATGAACACCAAATTTCCGTGCTTCGTAACTGCATGCAGCAACGACTCCGCGGTCGGAGGTTCCACCAATCATGACAGGCCGACCATTTAAACGACTATCAATTAATCGCTCGCAGGAGACGAAAAAAGTGTCAAGGTCCATGTGTACTATTGATCTCATTATTGGGAGTTTTTTACGTTGTGTGTTGGATTATTAGACACGGCTGCGCCTTTGGATTGAAGTTGAGAGTATGGGCTTCTGAATTCGACTTCGCTCAGCCAGTCCCCTTGGTTTTTAGTAGTTAAATGAGGGGTGAGAGGTCACTGAGCTTGTCGAAGTGCCGAACCCCGACATCTACGAAGCCGACGTCTGAGTTTCCTTTCTAGCCTTCATCTCTGCTTGCGCAATATTCGAACGGCTCCATTGGTGCGTCCTTCGATTGGTAGTAACGACACCATTTGCTTTTTCTTCTTTCACTTCTGAATAGCGTGGATCTTCAATGATACTCATCTTTTCCATCGAAATAGCTTGGATATTGGTGCAATCGTATTCCATTAAAACGGTTCCGTATACCTTGTAGACACCCCTCCCCCGAAAGGGAAATTGTGCCGCGATTTGTGGGAAGTGAATTGTATCGAGCCACTCCCCTTCTTCGTCCAAAAGCGTCCCGAAAAACATGCGTTCCCCTTTAGAGGTAGTTGTCTTTTTAGCGTGAATCAAATACCCCTTAATCCATACATTTTGATTTTCGTAGCGATGCAAATCTTTCGCCAAAATGAAGGGTGTGGGATCAGGTCGAACAATAGTGAATGGGCTAAAAAGCGGGAAATTTAATAGCTCCATATGATCAAAAATTGCTTCTTCCTTTGAGTGAGAAAGTGCTGGGATCTCATACTCATTTGGAGCAAATCGAAATAAATCACGAGGTGATATCGGGCTTCTTGATTTATTGACTTTCAAGTGTGCTTCCCACAGCAATGTCCGTTTATTTTTTCCTGTAAATCGAAAAGCATCCATACGCATAAGTAAAATAAGTTGTTCAATGCCAATGGGAATCCGTTCCAGGAAATCATTCAAGTCTTTAAACGACCCGTTTTGAATGCGTTCCACGGTAATCTTCTTTCCCATTTGGCTATCAAACGACTTAATGAGATGAAATCCCAAATAAATTTTATTTGCTGAAATAGTGGTCATCAACTGACTGCTATTCACACAAGGAGGGAAGACAATCCCTCCAAATTTTCGTGCTTCATGAATGTAGAGTTCCGTACTGTAAAATCCTCCATAATTATTAATTGTTGCCACCATGAATTCAAGCGGAAAGTAGGCCTTCAAAAACAAACACTGATAACTTTCAACAGCGTACGAAGCGGAATGTCCTTTCGCAAAAGCATAGCCAGCAAAGCTTTCCGTTTGTCGCCACACCTCTGCTGTCAGTTCTGGAGAATGTCCTTTGGTTTCAATGCAATTTTTGAAGAATTTATTCTTAACAGCTTGAAATTCTTCTCTCGATCGGAACTTCCCAGACATTCCACGTCGCATTTTATCCGCTTCACCGAGTGTCAACCCAGCGAAATGATACGCCACTTTGATGACATCTTCTTGATAGACCATCACCCCAAACGTTTCAGGCATGAGTTCCAGCAAAACAGGATTAGCATCTTCCCTTCGTTCTGGATGTCGAAAACGCTTGATGTACTCATTCATCATTCCTGATTTGGCAACACCAGGACGAATGACTGAGCTCGCAGCAATCAACCCAAGGTAATCATCCACCTGCAGCTTACGGAGCAGCATTCTCATAGCTGGAGATTCCACATAAAAACAACCGATTGCATTTGCTTCTCGGAGCATTTTTTTGATTCGCTCATCGCTTTTAAACTGGCGCATGTTGTGAATGTCAATTTCACTTTGATTCGGTCGATTGTAACTGATAATCTGAAGTGTATCCTTGATCTTTCCCAACCCACGTTGACTCAAAATATCGAACTTGTAAAGTCCAACATCCTCAGCTACGTGCATGTCAAACTGCAGCGTTGGATAACCTTTTGGAGGAAAAAATGTCGCAGAGAAATGATGAATTGGCTTTTCTGAGATTACAATTCCACTCGCATGAACACTCAAATGACTTGGAAAACCATGAATGTAGTGTGCATACTTAACCACAAGATCCGTCAAGTGCGATCGTTGTGAAGGATGAAGTCGATCCTTGGTCAATAAATCAATTTCTTCCTTGGGTAAACCGAACACCTTTCCGAGTTCGCGCAAAACAGCCTTTCGTTGGAAGGTATTGTAAGTCGCAACAAGCGCTACGTGTTTGAATCGTTCAAACATATAACGTGTTACATCATCTCTATCCTTCCATGAAAAATCAATATCAAAATCGGGTGGATTCTTCCGATACAAATTAATGAAACGCTCGAAATAAAGGTCGAGTTCTATCGGATCGACATCTGTAATTCTGAGTAAATAAGCTACAACGCTGTTCGCTCCACTTCCCCGACCAACGTAGAAATACCCTTTGGATCGAGCATAATTTACAATGTCCCAATTCATCAAGAAATAGGAAACAAATCCCATTTTTTTGATCGTATCAAGTTCACGGCTAATGCGTTCAAAAATTGCCTCTGTAGAAAATGGATAGCGGTATTTGAGCCCTTTTTTGCAGAGTTTTAATAGCAACTCCATGTCTTCCTCTTCTGAACCCGTGTAAGTTTTTTGATTCTGAGGTTCTTTATCATCGGACAAATCAAAGTCGATGCTGCTTTCCTCTAAAATTCGTTGAGTATTTCGAATAATTTCTGGGTAGCCTTCAAACAACTGAATCAAGCGCTCGAGCGGCAACATTTGATCACTCGGTAGCGCTTGCTCAGTAGTTGGCAACTTGCTCAATAGCGTATTTAAATCTATGGCACGAAGTAAACGGTGCGCATTGAAATCTTTCTTTGATCGAAAGGTAGCAGGTTGCAAAATGACCATTTTATCCGTTGTACATTTTTGAAGTCGAATACTTGGAATGTTCTCAGGTCTCACCCCTATAAATTCATTTTCACGTAGTGTTCGTTTTTCACCTTTGACATAAGGATAAATTGTCCAAACATTTTTTAATTCGGGAGCAGTGTAAAGCTCAGCTTCCTCTTCCAGCAAAATAGTGGTTAGGTAGTGATTGATTCGTTGGAATCCATCGTTGTTTTTTGCTATCAAAATAAATCGTTGCTGAACGCCACTTCTGACATCTACACCAACTACCGGCTTTACACCACACTTCCGTGCCTCTCGAATAAAATTCATACACGCCGAGGTGGTATTTATATCCGTTAGCGCAAGAGATGTGATTCCATTTTCTTGCGCTAATTTCACGAGCGTATGAGCGTCAAAAACCCCATAACGCAAACTGTAATACGTGTGCGTATTCAAATACATATTATCTGATATATTCTTATGAGGTTGAGAAACAAACGTACTATATTTTAATCAAAAAATGATTAGAATTTAATCGTTGTTTTCTTTTTTATTATTACACATCTCATTCACAGCTAATTTCACGTGATAATTAGCTTAAATTTTCATTTAAACATCCAATTGGGGAAGTTAAACGAGGATTCATACTCAAAACTGAATTAATATTGTATCTTCAATTTGCTATAACTTATTTCTATGAAATCCGTCAACAAATAGTTGCTTGAATGTCACTACGATTACTTCTCCTTTTTACAACTCTCATCTCCCTTACTGTACATGCTCAGTATTACACGTGGAAGGACTCAACTTTGAATCAAGTTGAAGTATTAATCGGTCAATCCGACTCAGAAACGCTCAACACATTTATTGATTCAATTAGGAAGACAAACAAAACTTTCTACAATGATCATTATGACTTTTTCCTAAGAGCCAGAGGGTCTATTGAAACCATGCAGAAAAATGAAACGGAAGCTTTCAAACTATATTCTGATGGACTTAAAATGGCTGAATTCCGCAACAACAATCCCGAAATCGCGCTTGCAAAAATGGAGTTAGGTCTAGCTTTCATCCACTTTAGTGAACCACAACTCGCTATCAAATTATTCAATGAAGC